>JAQGLH010000274.1 GCA_028293005.1 Alphaproteobacteria bacterium | reverse complement strand
GGCACCTTGTTCCTCGACGAGATCGGTACTCTGACGCTTCCCGCGCAAGGCAAATTGCTGCGCGCGCTGCAGGAACGCGAGATCGAGCGCGTCGGCGATGGCAAGACACGGTCCGTCGACGTGAGGGTCGTCGCCGCTACCAACGAGGATCTCAGGGATTGCGTCCGTCGTGGCCTGTTCCGCGAGGATCTGTTCTACCGGCTCAACGTCTTTCCGATCCGGATTCCGCCGTTGCGCGAGCGCCGCGCCGACATCCCGCTGCTGATGGATTATTTCCTCAAGCAATTCTGCGAGCGCCACTCCAAGAGCGTCTCGGGCTTTACGCAGCGCGCGATCCACGCGCTCTTCTCTTACGAATGGCGCGGCAACGTCCGCGAGCTCGAGAATGTGATCGAGCGCGGCGTGATCCTCGTGCCCGACGCCGAGCCGATCGACGTCTTCCACCTGTTCACCTCGGGCGAGCGGCTGGACAGCGACATGCTCGAAATGTCGGGCGACGGCCGGCTCAACGTCTACCAGGCGGAGCCGGCGGGCGCGGCCGCGGACATGCAGGTCGGGGGCAGCGCTGCGGAGCTCGCGCTCGACCGGCTGATCGGCGCCGAGCTCTCGCTCGACGATCTCGAGGAAGAATTGCTTCACGCCGCGGTGCGCAAGGCCGGCGGCAATGTCTCCGAAGGGGCACGGCTGCTCGGAATCACCCGGCCTCAGCTCGACTATCGGCTCAAGAAAAGCGCCCAAAGCCGCGCCGCACGCGGCTGAAGCCGCGCCGCCTGCGTCGCGATTGGGCTTCTTTAGTCTAGCGCACGGGGTCGGCCGTGCCGGCTCGGCTCAGGCTGCGGCGCGTTCGAAGCCCATCACCTCGCGATAATATTCCCAGCGCTGCAGCTGGCCCGTCTCGTCGTTCTGCAGCATCTCGTTCGGGATCGAATCGAAGTCCGTGACGCCCTTCTGGAAGATCGCCTTGCCTGGCGTCTTGTTGCCGATGTGGACGCGGTGGAAGATCGACGCGTCCTCCATGCTGATCAGGCCGCACGGCCCCAGCAGGTTCGAGCTTTGGCGCAGGCGGTGGAGCGCCATTTCATCATCGTCGTCCTGGTGCGCGAAATAGGCGTAGTGGACCTCGACCTTCTCGGTCGAAACCGGCATCGCGAAGCGGAAGTTGATCACGTCGAGATGCTTGACCGCGCCGAACGTCGGGAAAATGTTGACGATGCGCGAGCCGACCGCCGGGTCCTGCCCCTTGAACGCGATGATCGAAGGATCCTGCAGCGCATTGTGGCCGGTCGCGACGGCGAGCGCCGCTTCGAAGCCGATATGGCCGCGCTTGGTGGCGTTATACTGCCGGCCTTGGCCGCCCTGCCAGTTGAGCAGCTTGAACGCCTGGTGGAGCAACGGCGCGTGATAGCCGTCGTTGTCGGTATAGGCCTTCCAATTGCTGTCGTAGCGCACCTTCTGATAGCCAAGCAGCTTGAGCCGCCCGTCGCCGCCCATCAGCGCCGCGAACGTCGTCTTGAGCTCGCCGAGGAACTCGTCGAGCGACTCGGTCTCGGGCGACATCGTGACGAAGATCATGCCGAGAAAGCTCTCCGTGCGCGGCTGCGCGAGCGGATAGTCCTTGCGGTCGAAGCCGGGCGAGAATTCGCGCTCGTTCGAGCAGCCGATCAGCTTGCCCTCGGTGCTGAAAAGCCAGCGGTGGTAGGGGCATTCGAATTCTTTCTTGTTGCCCATCGGCGCGGTCTCGACCTGGTTCCCGCGGTGCGCGCAACTGTTGTAGAAGACGCGGACGACATCGTCCTTTCCGCGCGCGACCAGCAATGGCACCCCGGCGAGATTGGTGGTCTTGAAGTCGCCCTTGTTGGGCACCTCGCTTTCGTGCGCCACGGGATGCCATTCGGGGCCGTAGAAGATGCGCTCGAGCTCCGCCTGATAGATGTCGTCGCGGAAGAAAACTTCCTTGGGCACCTCGTTATAGTTGCGCGGCCAGAGAAGTTGCGGGCTCGACGCCATATCGACTCTCCTATTGTCTTCCGTCCTGGGACGATCCGCCAATCCTTAACCGAATTGGATGCGATTGGGAAACCGGGGTGAGGGGTTTCTCCCACTGCCCAACTCGCGCGAATGCAGGACTTGCCGAGTGGCGGAATTCCCGACCGTTCGGCCTGAGCCGTCGAAGGCCGCTCCTTCTTTCGTTTGCATGCAAGAAATGTGTGCGGTTCGACAGGCCTCCGCGAAGAGGTGCCTGGATACGCTCGGCGCTTAGCGAAAGCGCGGCGGGCGCTTTTCGGCAAAGGCCGCGACGGCTTCGCGATAATCCTCGGTCGCGCCGAGCCGCCGTTGCATCGCCGCTTCGCTTGCGAGCGCCGCTTCCAGCGAGCCGAGGAAGCCGGTGCGCATCTGCTGCTTGGCCGCGGCGAGCGCTTCGCGCGGCCCGTTGGCAAAGCCATCGGCAAGCGCGCGCGCCTGGTGCGCGAGTGCGTCGTCCGCCACCGTCCGCGCGACGAGTCCGATCTGCTCGGCGCGTGCCGCGTCGATCGCTTCACCGGTGAGCATCAACGCGAGCGCCCGGCCGGGACCGGCGCGGTGCGGCAGGAACCAACTCGTCCCGGCGTCTGGCCCGAGCCCGACCCTGCAGAAGCCGAACACGAATTGCGCCGACCCGCCGGCGATCGCGATATCGCAGGCGATCGCGAGCCCCGCGCCCGCTCCGAAGGCGACGCCGTTGACGGCGGCGATGACCGGGATCGGCAGCGCGGCGATGCGCAGGATCAGGCGGTTGTAGTGAAGCTCGAGCAAGGCGCCGAGATCGGGCGGGGTGCCGGCTTCGAACGCGGCGGCGCGATCGCCCAGATCCTGGCCGGCGCTGAACGCGCGGCCGGCGCCGGTGACGATCAGAGCGCGGATGCTGTCGTCCTGCTCGACGCGGTCGAGCGCCGCGCGCAGCGCCTCGTGCATCGCAAGGTTGAACGCGTTGAGCCGCTGCGGGCGATTGAGCGTGATCGTCGCGACCGCGCCGTCGATGGTCAGACGCGCGGCCTGATCGCTGTCGTCAGCCAGTGGATCGGCCATGGCGGCTCAGGCAGCAAGCTTGAGCGTCGCGGCCCAACGCGCCGCCCAGGCGGCCGCCTCATCCTCGGCGAGCGTGCCCGAGCATGCGTCGTGACGCTCGAGCGGCGCGAGGCGGATCGCACCCTTGCGTTCGAGCAATTCGTCCCAGCGCTCGCCGGCGCGGCAGAAGGTGTCGGAGAAGGTGCGGTCGCCGAGGCCGTAGACGAGGAATTTCTTGCCGGCGAGGCTGTCGCATTGCTCGATCGATTCGAACAAGGCTTGGCCGTTGTCGTGAATATCGCCGTGGCCGTAGGTCGAGTAAACGATCAGGATCGTGCCGAAATCGGCAAGCGCGGCGACGTCGAGCCCGTCCATCCGCTGCGTCTCGCTGGATGCGCCGACCGCTTCGAGCGCGGAGGCGATCTCCTCGGCGCAAATATCGGCAAGGCCGGTGACCGAGGCGACGAAAATTCCGATCCGTTCACTCGACATGGCGCGCTCCGTGAAATATAGTTCTCACGCCTATATGTAATATATAGCACTTTTGCAAGAGGCCTGTGTGGTTCAGCCAAGAGCAGCAAACGGCGAGGGCGGCGCAGGCGAGGTCGGGCAGCGGCTTCGCGCCGCGCGCGCAAAGGCGGGGCTGACGCGCCGCCAGCTTGCTACGCTATCGGGGACCTCCGAACGCTATCTAGCCCATATCGAAGCCGGCACCGGCAATCCGACCGTCGGCGTGCTTGCATCGCTCGCCGGCGCGCTCGAGCTCGCCGTCGCCGATCTACTCCCGCTCGGCGGCGAGCGAAGCGAAATCCGGGCCGACGCGGCGGCGCTGTTGCGGCGCCTGCCCGAAGCGCGGCTTCCGGCGATGCTCGAAACGCTGCGGCGGCCGGCGCCTTACGATTCGTCCAAGGCGCGGCGTGTGGTGCTGGTCGGGCTCCGCGGCGCCGGCAAATCGTCGCTCGGCCAGGCGCTTGCCGAGCGGCTCGCGGTGCCGTTCGTCGAGATGTCGAAGGAGGTCGAGCGCGCTTATGGCGGCGAGATGCGCTTCCTCATCGAGCTCGGCGGGCCCGGTGCGCTGCGCCGCTACGAGCATGGCGCGTGGGAGGATGTCGTCGCGCGGCACGAAGCGGCGGTGATCGCCACGCCGGGCGGGATCGTTGCCGACGCGGGCCTCTACGATCGCATCCTCCAGAGCGCGCACAGCATCTGGCTCGAAGCCTCGCCCGAGGATCATATGAGCCGGGTGATGGCGCAGGGCGATTTCCGGCCGATGGCGAGCAACCGCAACGCGATGGACGATCTCAAGGCGATCCTCGCCGCGCGCTCGGCCGATTACGCGCGCGCCGAAGCGCGTCTCAACACGTCGGCGCAGGGCTTCGAGACAACGGTCGATCGGCTCGAACAGCTGGCTGCCGAGCTGATGAATGAATTATAGTGCTTGCGAGGAGTGAATATGATCTATAGTGCAGGCCAGCGATAGGAGCACCCTCATGGCCATCAGTCTCGCGCACACCCCAGCGTCCCCAAACCGGCCCCAGTCGCGGAGCGAGGCCGGCGGCGCCACAGCAGCAGGCGCCACAGGAGAAGGGGGGGGGCCGCTTTTCACCTACGAGCGGCAGAGCGGCGCCTGGCGTCATTGGCAGCTCAGCATCGATGGGCGAATCGCCACGGTGACGATGAACGTCGATCCCGACGGCGGACTCGTCGAGGGCTACAAGCTCAAGCTCAACAGCTACGACCTCGGGGTCGACATGGAGCTGTACGACATCGTCCAGCGGCTGCGCTTCGAGCATCCCGAGGTCGGCTGCGTGGTGCTCACCTCCGGTGCCGAACGCATCTTCTGCTCGGGCGCCAACATCTACATGCTCGGCCAGTCGAGCCACGAGTGGACGGTGAATTTCTGCAAGTTCACCAACGAGACCCGCAACGGCTTCGAGGACAGCTCGGCCAGCGGCAGCCTCAGGTTTCTCGCTGCGGTCAACGGCACCTGCGCCGGCGGCGGCTACGAGATCGCGCTGGCCTGCGACGAGATCTTGCTGGTCGACGACCGTTCGTCGGCGATCTCGCTTCCCGAAGTGCCCTTGCTCGCGGTGCTGCCCGGCACCGGCGGCCTCACGCGCGTCGTCGACAAGCGCAAGGTGCGGCGCGACCTCGCCGACGTCTTCTGCACCTCGGAGGAAGGCGTGCGCGGCCGGCGCGCGAAGCAATGGGGCCTGGTCGACGACATCGCTACGCCCGGCCGCTGGGCAGAGACAGTGCGCGCGAAGGCCGATGCGCTCGCGGCGCAGTCGCGCCGGCCGGAGGCGGGCAAGGGAGTTGCATTGACGCCGCTCGTGCGGACGGTCGACGACGAAGGCTATCATTACAGCCAGGTCGACGTGCGCTTCGACCGCACCCGCCGCTTCGCGACGATCATCGTCTCCGCGCCCGATGGCGCTCCCCCCGAAGATGGCGAGGCGATGCGGGCGCA
>JAQGLH010000272.1 GCA_028293005.1 Alphaproteobacteria bacterium | reverse complement strand
CAATCTCGACCGAGCTACCTCAAGGCTTGATCGCACCATCCCCCGGACTTTCCCCCGGACTTTCCTAAGCCGCACGATCTGATCGCTTCCGGCGGCACCGCGATCGCGGTGCTCCGCTCCCCGAGCGTGCGGGAGCCACGTGACCGGCGCTTCGTGATCAATCTACCCGGTCTCGGCGGCACCATGCGGCTTCGGCTCCTGCGCATGACCAGCCATGCGCGGTCTCGTTCGAGGGGCGATTCGGTCGAGGGCGCTTCGGCCATCGTTGGGATTCTCTCCGTCCACTGCACGCATCGGAACCCACCGCCTTTCCAGATAGTTAACGGTTCAGACCCAGTTCACGACGGTGGGACGATGCTTTCGTTCGAGCCGTTTTTCCGGAGAATCGCGATGATTGTTCCCCGTGTCCGTGCCGCCGCCCTGGTGCTTGCCGCCTCGTGCAGCCTCGCCGCCTGCGCCTATGACGATGGTTATGGCTATGGCGGCATGTCGGTCGGCTATGGCGGCGGCTATTACGGCGACTATTACGACGGCTACGGAGATTATTACGATCCCTATTACGGGGGCTACGGCTACCCGTCGTCTTATGGCTGGTTCGGCGGCTATTATTATCCCGGCAACGGCTATTATGTTTACGATCGCGGAGGCCGCCGCCAGCGCTGGGACGACAATCAACGCCGCCATTGGGAAGGTCAGCGCGACCATGCGCAACGCGACGGCAACTGGAACGGTGGCCACCGCGATGGTAGCCAGCAGCAGGGCAATTGGAACGGCGGGCAGCGTGACCGCACGCAACGCCAGGGCAATTGGAGCGGCTACAGCCGCAACCAGTCGGAGGTGAGCCGCAGCGCGCCGCGCCAGGGCTGGCGGGACCGTGGCGGGGCCCAGAACCAGGCCGCACCAAGCGTCACGCCGCAGACACGCTCGTGGCAGGGGCGGCAGGAGATGAGGCAGGAGCAGCGGAGTCGGCGCGGCCGCTGAACGAGGCGGTTACCCGATCAGACGTTGAAGCGGAACAGCATCACGTCGCCGTCCTGAACGAGATACTCTTTCCCTTCGGAGCGCAGCTTGCCGGCGTCGCGCGCGCCGCTCTCGCCGCCTAACGCGACATAATCGTCATAGGCGATCGTCTCGGCACGGATAAAACCGCGCTCGAAGTCCGAATGGATCACGCCGGCCGCGACCGGCGCCTTCGCCCCGTTCTCGATCGTCCAGGCGCGTGATTCCTTCGGACCGGCGGTGAAGAAGGTGATCAGGTCGAGCAAGGCGTAGCCGGCGCGGATGATCCGCGACAGGCCGGTCTCCTCGAGGCCGAGGTCGCGGAGGAATTCCCCGCGGTCGGCCGGGTCCATCGTTGCGATCTCGGCCTCGATCGCCGCCGAGATGATCACCGCCTTCGCCCCTTGTGCCTGCGCCATCTCGAACACGCGGGTGCTGTGCGCGTTTCCCGAAGCCGCATCGCCCTCGCCGACGTTGCAGACGTAGAGAACCGGCTTGGCGGTGAGGAGTTGGGCCTGGTCGAGCGCCTTGCGCTCTTCCTCGTCCTTGGGCTGGGCCTGACGGGCGGGGCGGCTCGCGCGCAGCAGCTCGAGCGCCTGGCCAAGCACCGATGCCTGGATCTTCGCCTCCTTGTCGCCCTGCGCGGCCTTCTTGACCAGGTTCGGCACTCGTTTCTCGAGGCTGTCGAGATCGGCGAGCATCAATTCGGTCTCGACCGTCTCGGCGTCGGCGACCGGATCGATCCGGCCTTCGACATGGGTGACGTCGCCGTCCTCGAAGCAGCGCACGACGTGCACGATCGCATCGACCTCACGGATATTGGCGAGGAACTGGTTGCCCAGCCCTTCGCCCTTCGACGCGCCGCGTACCAGGCCGGCGATGTCGACGAATTCGAGCTGGGTTGCGATGATATTGGCCGATTTCGCGACCGCGGCGATGCGATCGAGGCGGGCATCCGGCACCGCGACCCGGCCGACGTTTGGCTCGATCGTGCAGAACGGGTAGTTGGCAGCCTGCGCGGCGGCGGTCTCGGTCAGCGCATTGAATAAGGTCGATTTGCCGACATTCGGCAAGCCAATGATTCCGCAACGAAAACCCATTCTAAACCTCGTCCCGCAGCCGCAAGGCCACTTCACTCATGAAGCGCGCATCATCGCCGCGCGCGAGCCAGTCGGCTTCCGCCGCCACCGCACCGAGCAGGTCGGAAAGCGGCTCCATCTCGGCCTTGGCGTAATTGCCGAGCACGTACGGCGTCACCCGGTCCTTGTGGCCGGGGTGGCCGATGCCGATCCGCACGCGGCGGAATTCGTTGCCGATGTGCGCCTCGGTCGAGCGCAAGCCGTTATGGCCGGCGGTGCCACCGCCGATCTTCACCTTGACCTTGAACGGCGCGAGGTCGAGCTCGTCATGGAACACGGTTACATCGCCCGCCTCGGCCTTGAAGAAGCGCATCGCTTCGCCGATCGAGCGGCCGCTCTCGTTCATGAAGGTGGCCGGCTTGAGCAGCAGGATGCGCTGGTCGCCCAGGCGGCCCTGCTGGGCCCAGCCTTGGAAGGCCTTCTTCGGTGGCTCGAAGCCATGAACCTCGGCGATCGCATCGGCCGCCATGAACCCGACATTGTGCCGCTGGAGCGCATATTGCGCGCCGGGATTGCCGAGGCCGACCCAGATTTGCATCGTCGAAGCGGTCCGGCGGCTCCGCTGCGAAGCCGCCGGATCCCGGATCAGCCTTCGTCGGCCGCAGGCTCGGCGCCGCCGGTCTCGGCGGGTGCTTCTTCGGCCGCCTGGTCGTCGTCGTCGGTGCGCTTGAGCGCAGACGGCGCAACGATCGTCGCGATCGTGAAGTCGCGATCCTCGATCGCGGAGCGCGCCCCTTCGGGCAGCGTGACGCCGGAGATGTGGATGGAGTCGCCGAGATCATAGCCGCTGAGGTCGATCAGCACTTCCTCGGGGATGGTCGCAGCGTCGCAAACCAGCTCGAGGTCGTGGCGGACCACGTTGAGCACGCCGCCGCGGGTCAGGCCCGGCGCCGCATCCTCGTTGACGAAGCGCACCGGCACGTTGACGTGAACGACGGTGTGCTCGCCGATCCTCAGGAAATCGACATGCAGCGGCCGATCGCTGACCGGGTGGAACTGGACGTCCTTGGGCAAGGTGCGCGCTGCGCCGCCGTCGACGTCGATCATCACGACCGAGTTCATGAAGTGGCCGGTGCTCAACATCTTGACCAGGGCCTTCTC
>JAQGLH010000261.1 GCA_028293005.1 Alphaproteobacteria bacterium | reverse complement strand
GTCGAAAACGCCGGTCCGCTATGCGCCTCGGGCAAGCCGGGGAGCTTGGGCCGCCCGACGCGAACCGCGCGGCCAAGCACGCCCTGAGCATAATCGGCGATCCCCTTGAGCTCGGACGCGCCGCCGGTCAGCACCACCTGCCGGCCGAACGGGCCCGAGAAGCCAAGTTCCTTGAGCGCATTGGCAATCTCGTTGGTGAGATGCTCGAGGCGCTGACGGATCACCGCGATCAGCTGCGCGCGCGTGATCCGCGCCGCCTCGGTGCCGTCCTCCCCGCCCGCGATCGGCACCAGCTCGATCATGTCATGATTGTCGCGCGGCGAGGTCGAGGCGGAGCCGTAGAAGCATTTCATCCTTTCGGCTTCGGTGCGCCGGGTGCCGAACGCCGAGGCGATGTCGTCGGTGATGTCGATCCCGCCGATCTGCAGCGATTTCAGGCCGACCAGCATGCCGCCGGCGAACACCGAGACATTGGTGACGCCGCCGCCAAGCTCGACCAGAGCGACGCCGAGCTCGCGTTCCTCCTCGCTGAGACAGGCCTTGCCCGCCGCGACCGGCGACGCGACGATCGCGGACACGCCGAGATGCGCCGATCGCACGCACAGATCGAGGTTGCGCACCGGTGCCGGATCGGCGGCGACGACGTGAATGTCGACCGCGAGCTTGTCGGCATGCAGGCCGAGCGGGTTCTTCACGCCCTGCAGGCCGTCGAGCGTGTAGAGCGCCGGCAGCGCGTGAAGCACCATCCGCCCCTGCGGGTCGATCGCGTCGCGGCCCACCGTCAGCAGTTGATCGATGTCGTCGCGCTCGATGCGGTCGCCGCCGATCTCGACCTCGACGTTGGCGACCGTGCTGACCAGCCCACCCGCGGAAAAGCCGACGAACACGTCTTCGATATTGGTGCCGGCGATGCGCTCCGCCTGCTCGACCGCTTCACGCACCGTCGCTTCGGTCCGCTCCATGTCGGCGATGAAGCCGCGCCGTATGCCGCGGCTTTCGCGCTGGCCGGTGCCGAGAATCTTGAGCCCGCCGTTTTCTTCGGGCTCGGCGATCAGCGCGCAGACTTTCGACGAGCCGATATCGACTGCGGTGACGAGCTTCCTGACCTGCGGCGGCGCCATTTTTTCTCCTCAGATCGTCTGTGTCGTGTCGGTCCCGCCCTGGTCGACAGCGGGAGCCGGGTCGCCGCCGATCGCCGGGTCCGGATCATCGATCACGGGTACGGTGCTTCCGGGTTCGCGCGAGACGCGCACGATGAACTTGCCGGGGATCCGCATGTCGAACCGCACAAGCCCGCGCCCGAGCAATTGCGACTGCCGGTCCATCTGGCCAAAACGAGCGAGCGCCTGTTGCGCGCTTGCCTCACCTTCCGGCAGCGCGAGCACCTCACCCGAATGAAAGCGGATGTCCCAGCGCCGGCCGCCGACCCAGGTCGCGCCCTCGACGATCGGCTTGAGCGCCGGCGCCTTGTCGAGCAGCCGCGCGAGCTCGCGGGCATGGTGGTTGGCGGCGGGGCCGATCACCAGCGGCAGATCCGGCATCGCTTCAAGTTTGACGGCCTCGAGAACGACGCCGTCACGGTCGATCAGCGTCAGTTGCTGGTTATATTGCCAGATTGCCGCCGGCGAGCGTTCGACGATGTCGACGACGAGCGTGTCTGGCAGGCGCCGCGACACGCGCGCGTCCTGGACCCAGCCGTAGCGCAGCAGCCGCGCGCGAGTGCCGTCGAGATCGACCAACGGCATCGGCCGCTCGAGCTGGTCCTCCGCGATGCGATAGACCAGCATCGGATTCATCCGGTTGAGCCCCTTGGATTCGATGCGGTGAACGGTGAAGCCGGCGCGGCCGATCGCTTCGCCGATCTCGACCCCGATCATCTGGGGGATACGCAGCGCCGCGAGCACCGCGACGCCGAGCGCGACCAGCATCGCGACGAGCAGCCAGCCACTGACTCTGCGCACCGTCTCGGCCGGCAGCGGCAGAGTGTCGAGCACCGCCGCCTGCGGCTTGCGCCCGGAGCCCCCGCGCGGCGTCGAGCGCGTCTTCGATTTGCGCTTGGGTCCCGAACCTCGAACGGCCTTCACGCTCACAGTGCCAGCTCCACGATCTTCTGCACCAGCTCGGCATAGCTCATTCCACGATAACGCGCCTGCTCGGGAACGAGGCTGAGCGGAGTCATGCCGGGCTGCGTGTTGACCTCGAGCAGATAGAGGCCCTCGGCACCGAGCCGTTCGTCCCAGCGGAAATCGGAGCGGGACGTCCCCGCGCAACCGAGCAACTGGTGCGCGCGGAGAGCCATCGACAAGGCTTCGTCGCGGATGTCGTCCGGGATCTCGGCCGGGCAGACATGCTCGGTCAGCCCATCGGTATATTTGGCGTCATAATCGTAGAAGCCGGACTTGGGCCGAAGCTCGGTCACGGCAAGCGCCTCGTCGCCGATCACGGCGGCGGTCAGCTCGCGTCCGGGGATGAACGGCTCGGCGAGCAGGCGCTCGAACTTCTGCCACGGCCCTGCGGAGTCGCGTCCCATCGGATTGCCATAATTGCCTTCGGCAGTGACGATCGCCACGCCGACCGACGAGCCTTCGTTGAGCGGCTTGAGCACATAGGGCCGCGGAAAAGGATCGCCGCCATACAGCTCCTCGCGCGTCACCACCTTCCCCGCGGGCATGCGAATGCCGTGCGGCACCAGCGCCTGCTTGGTCAGCTCCTTGTCGATCGCGATCACCGACGTGACGAGGCCGCTATGCGTGTAGCGCAGCCCCATCAGGTCGAGCATGCCCTGGATCGAGCCGTCCTCGCCCGGCGTGCCGTGCAGCGCATTGAACACGATGTCGGGCTTGGCCTCGGCCAGCCGCAACGCGACGTCGCGGTCCATGTCGATCCGGGTGACGCGGTGGCCAAGGCTCTCGAGCGCGTCGGCGACCCCCTTGCCGCTGGTCAGCGACACCTCGCGCTCTGCCGACCACCCGCCCATCAGCACTGCGACGTGAAGCGTCATTGCGCCACTCCCACCCTTTGAATCTCCCATTCGAGCATGATCCCCGAATCCGCGTTCACCCGGCGGCGGACCTCCTCGCCAAGCCGCTCGATCTCGGCGGCGCTCGCCTTGCCCAGATTGAGCAGGAAGTTGCAATGCTTTTCAGAGACTTGAGCATCGCCAATGCGGAGCCCGCGACAGCCGGCGCGGTCGATCAGCTGCCACGCCTTCTGGCCGGGCGGATTCTTGAACGTCGATCCGCCGGTGCGGCTGCGCAGCGGCTGGCTTGCCTCACGCGCCTCGGCGATCCGGTCCATCTCGGCGCCGATCGCGATCGGGTCGCCTGCCGAGCCTTCGAACAGCGCCTCGACGACGATCGCGCCTTCGGGTGTCGCGCTGTGGCGATAGCGATAGTCGAAGCGCGCCGCCGGCCACGTCTCGACCTTTCCGTCGCGCTGCACCAAGGTTGCCTCGATCAATATATCGGACACTTCGCGGCCATAGGCGCCGGCGTTCATCCGCACCGCGCCGCCGCCTGTGCCGGGAATGCCGCGCAGGAACTCAAGGCCCGTGATGCCGGCATCGCGAGCCTTGCTGGCGATGGTGATGCCCATCGCCGCGGCGCCGGCGCGGATGCGGTTGCCTGGTTCGATCGCGACCGTCGCAAACGCCTTGGGCAGCCGCACGACGACACCGCCCACACCGCCGTCGCGGACGATCAAGTTCGATCCGACCCCGATGGCCATCACCGGCACGGCCGGATCGAGCGCGGCGAGAAAGCGCGAAAGGTCCGCGATATCGCGCGGCCGGGCGAGCCATTCGGCCGGGCCGCCGGTGCGGAACCAGGTGAAATCGGCAAGCGGGCCATTGGCCTCGAGCTGTCCCTCGAGCGCCGGCAGCTTGGACTGCAGCGCGGCGGCGCTCACCTCGCGAGCCTCACCTGATGGATCTTGTCGGCGAGGCCGGCCGCCCATTTGGTGATGTCTCCGGCGCCGAGGCAGATCACCATATCGCCGCGCGCGGCGATATCGCGCAGCTGGCGCGCAAGATCGTCTGGGCCGTCAACGGTCTGCGCGGCACGATGGCCGCGCTCCTTCAATCCCTCGACCAGAGCCTCGGCATCGATTCCCTCGATCGGTTCCTCGCCGGCCGCATAAACAGGCGCAACATAGACAATGTCGGCATCGTTGAACGCGCCGTGGAACTCGCTCATCAGGTCGCGCAGGCGCGTGTAGCGATGCGGCTGGACGACCGCGATCACCCGTCCCTCGGCGCCTTCGCGCGCGGCGGCAAGCACGGCTTTGATTTCGGCAGGATGGTGGCCGTAATCGTCGATGATCGTCACGCCTTCGACCTCGCCGGCCTTGGTGAAGCGGCGCTTGACGCCGCCGAAGCGCGCGAAGCCGGTGACGATCACATCGTCGGCGATGCCGAGCTCGAGCGCCACGCCTATCGCGGCGAGCGCATTCTGGACATTGTGGCGGCCGGGCATCGGCAGCTCGACGCCTTCGATCAGCCGCAGCTCGCCGTGGCGGTCCCGCACGCTGACGTCGAAACGGTTGCCGCCGGGGAAAGGCGTGACATTGTCGCCGCGGATGTCGGCCTGCGCGGCGAAGCCGTAGGTGACGATGCGCCGGTCGCGCAGCCGCGGGATGATCGCCTGCACTTCGGGATGGTCGACGCACAGCAAGGCTGCGCCGTAGAAAGGCACGTTCTCGACGAACTCGACGAACGCGTCCTTGACCCGCTCGAAGCTGCCGTAATGATCGAGATGCTCGGCATCGATGTTGGTCACGACGGCGATCGTGCCGTCGAGCCTGAGGAAGCTTCCGTCGCTCTCGTCCGCCTCGACGACCATCCACTCGCCGCTGCCGAGCCGCGCGTTCGAGCCGTAGGCGTTGATGATGCCGCCGTTGATCACGGTCGGGTCGAAGCCGCCCGCGTCGAGCAGGGCGGCCACGATCGACGTGGTCGTGGTCTTGCCGTGGGTTCCGGCGACGGCCACCGCCTGCTTGAGGCGCATCAG
>JAQGLH010000231.1 GCA_028293005.1 Alphaproteobacteria bacterium | reverse complement strand
CATCGTCTTTGGAGTGTCGATCGCCACCCTCATCACCCTGTTCCTGATTCCCGTCCTCTATTCACGCCTCGCCCGTCACACGGGTTCGCCGGGCGAGGTCGGCCGTAAGCTCGAGGCCCAGCTTTCTCGTCCGCTTCCCGCCGAATAAGGAGAAGAAATGACTGCGATTGCCTCACGGTCTCAGCTGCGCATGGTCTATCTTCGCTACGCCTTGGTGACGGTGCCCCTCGTCCTGCTGCTCGGTCTCGTCTCGTCGCGGATTTCGGACCCGGGCTACGGCAATCGCTGGTTCGCGGCGCTGCAAAAGCCGGAGGCGATGCCGTCCGCGTCGCTGTTCCCGGTCGCATGGATCTTGCTCTACATCCTGCTCGGCCTCGCGGTGGCGTTGATCCTGCACGCGCGCGGGGCGCGGGGGCGCGGCGTCGCGATCAGCCTGTTCGTGCTGCAATTGCTGCTCAACTACGCCTGGTCGCCGTTGTTCTTCGCGCTGCACGAGGTGCGCGCGGCGCTGGTGGTGATCGTGGCGATGCTGGTGACCGCCGCCGTCACGACGATCCTGTTCGCGCCGATCCGAAAGGCCGCGGCGCTGATGATGCTGCCCTATCTTGCCTGGCTCGGCTTCGCGCTGTGGCTCAATTTCCAGATCATGGTCCTGAACCCGAACGCCGAAAGCCTTGTCCCTGTGGCGGGCAGCGCCAATATCAGTCTCTGACCCTCAGCAGGAGGCAGCAATGCAATCCGAAAACCGCTTGTTCGACGATTTCGTCAAGGTGCTCAACGGCGCCGCCGGCACCTTCGCCGGAATGACCCGCGAGGCCGAGACGGCGATGCGCGCGCGGGCCCGCGAGTGGGTCGGCGGGCTCGACCTGGTGACGCGCGACGAATTCGAAGCGGTCAAGGCGATCGCGGTCGCGGCGCGCGAGGAAAGCCTGGCGCTGAAAGCGCGGCTCGACGCGCTCGAGGCGGCCGGCGCCAAGCCGGCGTCGAGCCGCGCGAAGAAGAGCCCGCCCGATCCGGCCTCGGCCATTTAATCATGAGAGAGAGACCCTCCCTCCCGGCATTTGTAAAGAAGCGCAACCGGGGAGGATATGGGGCGAAGCAGGATGACGCGGCTTGTCCGGACACCGAGCCGTGCTCAAAACCACTCATGTTGAAGACAAAATCCCGATAATCCACAACTTTGTCCCCGCCGGACGACAGCCGCTCTTGCGGATTGGTAGGAGGATGGGCACGATTCGTTCACATTTATTGCAGCAGGAACTGGGTTATGACGGTCGATGAGTATGAGATGGAGCGCGACACGAGCGCGCCGATCGACATGCTCGAACATTATTTCAGCGCGCACGGCTGGGCCTATGAGCGCGCTGGAGACGAGGAGATCGTGGCGAATTTCCAGGGTAGCTGGGCGCAATATGAATTGCGCGCGATCTGGCGAGACGACGATAATGTGCTCCAGTTCCTCGCGCTTCCCGACATTCGCGTGGCAAGCGACAAGCGAGCCGCGACCTATGAGACGATCAGCCTGATCAACGAGCAATTGTGGCTCGGCCATTTCGAGCTGTGGACCGCGTCGGGCCTGGTGCTGTTCCGCCACGCCGCATTGCTCGACGGCGACGAGGGCGGATCGCTGACGTTGCGTCAGGCCGAGACATTGGTCGAGGCGGCGATCGAGGAATGCGAGCGCTTCTATCCGGTGTTCCAGTTCGTGCTGTGGGCGGACAAGACGCCGCAGGAGGCGATCGCGGCCGCGCTGATCGAGACGCAGGGCGAAGCTTGAGCTTGCTCCCGCTGCCGGGCCCTTGCTGGCTGATCGGTTGCGGCAACATGGCCGGCGCGATGCTCGAGGGCTGGATCGCGGCGGGCGTCGATCCTTCGCAGATCAGCGTCGTCCGGCCGAGCGGCAGGCCGGTTGCCGCCGGCGTGCGCGTGCTGACCGCGCTTCCCGAGGATGAGGTTCCTGCGCTGGCGATGCTCGGCACCAAGCCGCAGAAATTGGACGAGGTCGCGCCCGCGCTCGCGCGCGCGCTCGATCCACATACGATCTTGGTATCGATCCTCGCCGGCACTGAGCAGGCGACGCTACGCGCACTGTTTCCGACCTGCGAGACGATCGTCAGGGCGATGCCCAACACGCCGGTCAAATTACGCAAGGGCGCAGTCGGGCTGTTCAGCGACAGCCAGGATCGCGAAGCGCTCGCGAAGGTCGAAAGCCTGATGGCCGCGCTCGGAACGGTCGAGTGGATTCAGGAAGAACGCCTGTTCGACGCGGTCACGGCCCTGTCGGGGAGCGGCCCGGCCTTCCTGTTCCGTTTCATCGACGCGCTTGCGGCCGCCGGCGAGGGCCTCGGGCTGCCGCGCGGCCAGGCCGAGCGACTCGCGCTCGCGACGGTCGAAGGGGCGGCGGCGCTTGCCGCAACCGCCGGCGAAAGCCCCGGAGCGCTCGCCGATCGCGTCGCCAGCCCCGGGGGCTCGACGCGCAAGGGCCTGGATGTGCTCGACGGCGAGGAGCGCCTGATCGCCTTGCTGCGTGACACGCTCGAAGCGGCGCTGCGGCGCAACCGCGAGATGGCCGACGAGGCGCGCAGGCAATAATCCTCCCGCTCGCGGGAGGGGATCTTTTCCGCGCGCGCGCCTCCGGTTGACCGCGCTTCGCCCCTGTCTTATCGCCGCACATCGAGTGGGGCCGGCACTGCCGGCAGCGACTTCCAGCAGGCAATT
>JAQGLH010000221.1 GCA_028293005.1 Alphaproteobacteria bacterium | reverse complement strand
GCGTTGGGATGCCCCATCAGCATCGTATCCAACAGGGTCGTTCCCGAACGCGGAAAGCCGACCAGGAAGACCGGCGCCGGCCTCGCCGTGTCCGGCGGCGCCTTTTTCCAACCTGCGTACCAGGCGGGCGTGACGAGATCGGCCTCGCCACGCAATGAAGCGCGAAGCACGGCGCCGCGCCGTTCGGGGCCGGACGGATCCTGCTTGAACAGCCGGTTCATTTCGGAAAAGGCGGCATAGGCACCGTCGGTATCGCCCAGCCGATCGCGGAATTGGCCTTCGAGCTGCGCGCGGACGATCGGATTGAGCTCCTCGGGCACCTTCGCCAGCGCCGCCAGCCCCTGTTCGAACGACCGCTCGCGCCGGCAGATCAAAGCGCGAATGAACTGCGCCACGCCGCGCTCGACCCGCGCCTGTTCGGCTTCTCGCAACAAGCGCGGCAGCTGCTCCTCGCGATTGACGTTCTCGAGCAGCAGCGCGAGCCGGATGATAGCCTCGGCATGCGCAGGCGCGATCGACAGGGCCTCGCGTAACGCCAGTTCGCCGCCAGCGAAATCCAGCGCCGCGACACGCTGATCGGCCAGATCGACCCATAGCCCGGCGTCGAGCGGCGCCAGCTCGACCGCGCGCTCCAGGACTTCCAACGCTTCGCCGTCGCGATAGAGGTAGCGGAGCAGCGTCGCCATCTCGGCCAGCGGAATCACGTCGCTCGGATCGGACGCGCTCAACCGCCGCAGCACCGCCAACGCCTCTTCGAAGCGCCCCGCGTGGCTGAGGCTGCCGGCGAGGTTGAGCTGGATCGGGCCGGAGTCGGGCCGGAGGCGCGCGGCCCGCTCGAGCGCCTCGATCGCTTCGGGCAGCCGCGACGCCGCGGCGAGCGCGTTGCCGAGGTTGTTCCAGCTTTCCCAATCGGCGGGGGCACGCGCCAATATTGTCCGATAAGCATCGGCGGCGGCCTCATGTCGTTCGAGCTGCTGCAGCACGTAGGCGCGCAACCGCCACAGCCGCAACGTTGCATCGCGATCGGCAAGCTCGGCGCCGTAAAGCTCGGACGCTTCCGCAAACGCTCCCTTCTCGATCAGCACGGTGGCGAGATTGCCGGCGATCGTCGCGTCTTCCGGATTGGCCGCGCGCGCGGCGCGCAGATGATCGAGCCCCGCCGCGAGATCACCGGTCTGGCAGCAGAGCATGCCGAGGAATGCGTGCAGCGCGCCATGGCTTCCCAACTCGCGCAGTGCGGTTTCGGCGCGCGAACGGGCCGCTGCGGGATCGCCGCGTTGCGCCAGCGCGATCGCCTCGCGCAGGCTGTCGGCCACAGCTGGGGTCAGCTGCTGCACGGCTTGCAGCCGGTCAGCCCGCGGGCGGCGCCACGTCGAACGCAAAGGTCATTCTTATCCGAGACCTCCGCCTCCGCCATCGCTTCTGCGCTCGCGCGCTTCGACGAGCACGCGCACGCCGGCACGTTCGCGATCGCTCAACTGCGGATGCCAGACGTCGCAAATCAAGATCACCCGGAGTGCCGCGCTTTCGTTCGCCGCTTCATGCTCGATCGTATCGTCGAACACCCATGCCTCACCCTTGCGCCAGGCGCGCCGCTCCGCACCAACGCGGAACCAGCAGCCGTCGGGGATGATCAGGGGCAAGTGGCAGACCAGCCGCGTGTTGGCGACGCCGTGATGCGGCGGAATATGTGCCCCTGGCGCCAGCAGCGAGAACATCGCGTTCGGCGACACGTTGGCGATAGCGGGCTGTGGCAGGGTGGCGAGCAGCGCCAAGGTGCCCGGGCAATGCCGCGCATTGGCTTCGACCGGCTTGCCGTCCTTGATCAGATGGATCGCCGACCAGGCGGGCGAATTGTTGAGTTCCTTCCATTGCCGCAGCGGGACGCCTTCTGGATATTGGACATAAGGCACCAGCTCGGCGCGCTCGGCCGCGGCGACTGCTGCGAATTCTTCGGCGATAAGCTCGGTTGCCGCCTCCAGCCGTTCGAGCCAGTCGAACTGCGCCCGATCGTGGAACTCGCGCTCGACAAGGCCGGGGTAATGATAATCGGTGGGCTCGGAATGATAGACCGCCGTCAGGCGCGAGGCATTGGTGCGCAGGCGGGCGAGCCGGCGCTCCTCCGCTTCGTCGAGGCCGAGCCGCGCCGTCTCGATCGCGTCGGCCAGCGCCCGATCGCTCGCTTCCTGGTAGGCGCGGTAGCGTGTCTGCGCGTGGCTCACCATTGCTGCTACCTGGCTCGGCAGCTCGCCGGGAGGGCGCTGGGCGAGCGCATGGCCATAGGCTTCGTCCGCGTCGCTCGCTCCCGAGCGCTCGAGCAGGCTGGCACGGAGCAGCAAGGCCAGGAAGTGCAGCGGATCGGTCTTGAGCGCCTCGCCTGTCGCCGCGAGCGCGGCCGGGACGTCGCCCTGTGCCCGGCATATCGCCGCAAGCCGCAGCCACAGGTCGGGCGCGGCGCCCGCGTCATTTTCCGCCGCCGCCCGCAACAGCTGACGCGCTTTGGGGAAATCGCCGGCCGCGGCCGCGCGATCGGCCTCGACGGTCAGAAAGTCTGGTGAGGCGGGCATCGCTTCTCCGGTCGTTGCCACGATATTAGCGAGCCTCATGCGGAGCACAAAAGAAAAGGCGGCGGTCCGGTAAAGGAC
>JAQGLH010000204.1 GCA_028293005.1 Alphaproteobacteria bacterium | reverse complement strand
TCGGAGGGGGAGGCGTTCGTCAAGCTCACCGGCGCTGTCAAATGGTTCGATGCGACGCGCGGCTTCGGCTTCCTGGTGAGCGAGCAAGCCAAGGGCGACATCCTCATCCATTTCAGCATCCTCAAGGAGCATGACCGCAGGAGCCTGCCCGAGGGCACGGTCGTCGAATGCCTGGTGGCGGAGCAGGAGCGTGGCCTCCAGGCCAAGAAGATCCTGTCGATCGACCTCAGCCAGGCGATCGTTCCCGAGCTCGCGCGGCCTGCCGGTGCGGGGGGCGAGCGCATCGACCCGGCGGCGCTGCTCGACGAGGCCGGCGCCTTCGAGCGTGTCCGGGTGAAATGGTTCAATCGCCTCAAGGGCTATGGCTTCCTCGTCCGCGAGAGCGAGGCTGCTACGGGCGGTGAGGACATCTTCGTCCATATGGAGACGGTGAGGCGCGGCGGCCTCAGCGATCTGACGCCCGATCAGACGCTTCGCGCCCGGGTCGCGCTCGGCCGCAAGGGCCCGCTTGCGGTCGAGGTCGAACCCGCTTGAATCGTGTCCGGGAGGCCAGTGTGAGTCGCAATCCTTTGCTTTTCTCGATTGCGCTTTGCGTAACGCTCGTCGGGTGTACCGCCGAGACCCGCACCTCGGCCACACAGCGGCCAGCGGCCGCGCAGGTTTCACCCGCCGGGCTCGAGGTCGTTCCGCTCGAGATCAACAATGGCCGCTCCGCCCACCGTTTCTCGGTCGAGATCGCGCGCAGCCCCGACGAGCAGTCGCGCGGCCTGATGTTCCGCGAGCGGCTGGGCGACAATGAGGGAATGATCTTTCCTTTCGAGCCGCCGACCCCGGCGACCTTCTGGATGAAGAACACGGTGATCGCCCTCGACATGCTGTTCATTCGGCCCGACGGCACGATCGCCCGGATCGCCGTCAACACCGTGCCCTACTCGCTCGATCCGGTCGCCGCCGGCGAGCCGGTCGCCGCCGTGCTCGAGCTCAGGGGCGGGCGGTCGGTCGAGCTCGGCATCAAGGCCGGCGATCGCGTCAGCTGGCCGGGCGCGCCGGCGTCTTGAACTTGCCGCTGATGGCTGCCGTGGCGGGGGGACAATGCTTGCGCTGGCGCGCGCTTCGGCGCTAACGCCGCAGCTGATGAAGCCCTGTTCCGTCCAGTGCCGCCGCGGCGGCTCCCGCAATGCAAGGTTTGTGCAGTCATGATGCGAGCGTTGAAGATGATCTTCACCTGGTGGGATGGCGCGACCTTGGGGACCGCCTTGTTCACACGCTTTAACGGCGTTCGCATGGGCAAGGATGTATACGGCAACGTCTATTTCCAGGCCAAGAAAGGCACGCGGCGATGGGTGATCTACAACGGCCCCAATGACGCCAGCCGGATCCCGCCCGAATGGTATTCGTGGATCCATCATCAGATCGACGCCTTGCCGGACGAAGCGCTGCCGCCGCCGCCGAAGTTCCTCAAGCCGCCGCAACCCAACATGACCGGAACGCCGGAGGCCTATCGGCCGTCGGGGGCGCTCGAGCGCGGCGGTCAGCGCCAGGCGGCAAGCGGCGACTATGAAGCCTGGACTCCGAATTGAGCTGATGGCGCCCCGGTGAGGAGCCCGCCTTTCCATCTTCTGGCCATGGCGCTCATGCCCAGCCTGCTCGCGCTCGGCGCCTGCAATCGCTCGCCGCCGCCAGGCGCACAGGCGGGCAGGGGAGAGCCGGAGCCGATGACGGTCGACGTCCCGCAGACCGTCGACGCGATCGCGCCGGGGACGACGCCGATGGCGGAACGCGTGGCGGTGATCGGGCTGCTCAACAAGCGCAACGGCATTTCGCGCGACATCGCACTCAAGCCGGGCCAGGGGGTCCGCGTCGGCGACGTGATCATTCGCCTGCGCGCCTGCGAGACCAGCGCGCCGTGGGAAGTGCAGAAGCTCACCGGCGCGTTCGTTCAGCTCGACGTGCGCAATCCGCAGGACCAGTTCCAGCGCGTCTTCTCAGGCTGGCTCTACAAGGAGACGCCGTCGCTCAACGTCGTCCAGCATCCGGTCTACGACGTTTGGCCCAAGAGCTGCGCGATGACCCACCCCGAGGCAGGGGCGTCGACCGTCCGCGTCGGATCGGCGGCGAGCAGCCGGTCGAGGGCACCGAACTCGACCCCGACCGCGGCGGCCGTGACTGCGCCGGGATCGGTCGCGGAGGCGGCGGCGGCGCCGCCATCCTCCGGCGTTCCCGATGCAAGCGCGGCCGACAACAGCGTTAGATAATCCTTCTGGGTGATCTCGATCGCACCGAGGCTCCGCAGATGATCGGTCATGAATTGGCAATCGAGCAATCGGTAGCCGCCGACGATCAGCCGCGCGACCAGCCAGGAGAGCGCGACCTTCGATGCGTCGGTGCGCGTTGAGAACATGCTCTCGCCGAAGAAGGCGCCGCCGAGCTTGACGCCATAGACGCCGCCGACCAACTCATCGCCGATCCAGGTTTCGATCGAATGGGCATGACCGAGCTGGTGGAGAAGATTGTAGCTGCTTTCGATCTCGTCGTTGATCCACGTCTCTTCGCGGTTGGCGCAACGGCGGACGACATCGCCGAACGCCTGGTCGGTGGTCACCGTGAAGACACCGCGCGTGATCGTCTTGCGAAGCGAGCGTGACAATTTGAAGCCGTCGAGCGGCAGGATCGCGCGGCGCCGCGGCTCGACCCAGAATATTTTCGCCGCATCGCGGCTGTCCGCCATGGGGAAGACGCCGACTGAATAGGCGCGCAGCAGCAAGTCGGGATCAAGAACCGCCATTCTGGCGAAATTGGAGCGGCTCGCGCGGCCGGTCAACGGGCTTCGGCGCAATTTCCGGCGTGATCGAACGATTAGGAAAGCACATCCTTGCTGCGCGCGAGCCGGCGCTCGATCGCCTGCCACAGGGCAGCCAACGACTCCGCCGCGGCCGAGCGTGGCGCCAACGCGCCCACTGGCTTGTGCCGCCCCGTCATCGCCTCGATCGCGCTCGCCATCGGCACCACCGGCCATTTCGGGTTGGATCGCAGCGCGTCGAGATGCATCGAGCGCCGCCGGTCGGCCATGTTGTAGACCGGCAGCAGCGCGCCGCGGCGGATCGCATGACGATCGAGGAACGCGACCACCTCGTCGAGCGCGCGTTGCGACAGCGGCGACGGGATCACGGGAACGATGATCAGGTCTGCCGCACGCAGCACCTGCTCGCTGATCTCGGTCAAGCCCGGCGGGCAGTCGAGGAAGATTCGGTCGTAATCCTTGCCGAGCCGCTCGAGCAATTTCTCGAGCCGCTTTTTCTTGCCGAGCCCGAACAGCAGCCGGTCGAGTCCGCGCAGCGAGGCGTCGGCGGGGATCAGATCGAGTCGCGGCGTTGCGGTCGGCTGGATGAGCTTTGAAGGGGCGACGTCGCGCGCGAACACCGCCTGCGCTTCGCCGTCCGCCTGCCGTTCGCCATCGAGCAGGAAGCTGGCGGCGGCCTGGGCATCGAGATCCCACAGCAAGGTCCTGCGCGACGACAAGGTAGCGGCGGACCAGGCGAGGTTGACCGCAAGCGTCGTCTTACCAACCCCGCCCTTGAGGCTGTAGATCGCGATCGATTTCATCTTCCCCCGCATCCGCACATTATTGTGCATTGCAGCAAATTGGGCAAGCGGCACGGATCGGGAAACGGTAACGCAAAGCTGCGTCAGTTTGATGACAACGACATTCCAAGCCCGCGCGGTATTGATCCCGCACCCTGGTTCAGGCGGGGGGCTGAACCGGGATCAATGGCGGGGAGTGGGACTTTCTTGGATTGTCCTTTGCAAACCCCTCCCGCCAGCCCTCTCGCGCTAGGGGCGAGGGAAGTGAGTCAGAGGATCGCCATGACTTCGTCCTGGGGGCGGCACAAGCGCACGCCCGTGTCGGTCTCGACCAGCGGCCGGTTGATCAGGATCGGATTCTCGACCCTCGCCTCGAGGATCTGCTCCTCGCTGACATTATCGGCCAGCAGGCCAAGCTCCTGCGCGAGCGGCTCCTTGGCCCGCAGGCCGTCGCGCGCGCTGATTCCGGCGCGCTCATAAAGCCGCTTGAGCTCCGCCTTGCTCGGCGGGGTCTTCAGATATTCGATCACCGTCACATCGGCGCCCGCATTCTCGAGGATCTCGAGCGTCTTGCGCGACGTGCCGCAGCGCGAATTGTGATAGATGGTCGCTTTCATGCATCTTGCTCGACGTCGGCGCGGGCGAGCCATTGCTCGAGCCATTTGATGGTATAGTCGCCGCTCCGGAATTCCGGGTCGTCGACCAGCTTCTGGTGGAGCGGGATCGTCGTCTTCATGCCGTCGATGACATATTCCTCGAGCGCGCGGCGCAGCCGCATGATGCAGCGCTCGCGGGTCGTGCCGTAGACGATCAATTTGCCGATCATGCTGTCGTAATAAGGCGGCACGCGGTAGCCCGCGTAAAGCCCACTATCGACGCGCACGTGCATCCCGCCCGGGGCGACATAATTTTTGACGACGCCGGGAGAGGGCGCGAAGGTTTGCGGATCCTCGGCGTTGATCCGGCATTCCATCGCGTGGCCGCGGAATTGGACCTGCTCCTGGCTGCACGACAGCCCTTCGCCGGAGGCGATGCGGATCTGCTCGCGCACCAGATCGATGCCGGTGATCATCTCGGTCACCGGATGCTCGACCTGAAGCCGGGTGTTCATCTCGATGAAGTAGAATTCGTCATTCTCGTAAAGGAACTCGATCGTTCCCGCGCCGCGATAGCCCATCTGCGCCATCGCGTCGGCGACGATCGCGCCCATCCGCGCGCGCTGTTCCGCGGAAATCACCGGCGAAGGGGCTTCCTCGAGCACCTTCTGGTGGCGCCGCTGGAGCGAGCAGTCGCGCTCACCGAGGTGGATGGCATTGCCCTGGCCGTCTCCGAACACCTGGAATTCGATGTGGCGGGGATCGTCGAGATATTTCTCGATGTAGACGGTGTCGTCGCCGAATGCGTTCTTCGCTTCGCTGCGCGCCTGCATCATCTGCGACTCGAGCTCGGCTTCGTTGCGGACGACTTTCATCCCGCGGCCGCCGCCGCCGGACGCGGCCTTGATGATCACCGGATAACCGGTCTCCGCCGCGACCTTCCGCGCTTCGACGATACCCTCGACCGGGCCGTCGGACCCGGGCACCAGCGGCAGCCCGAGTTTCGCGGCGGTCCGCTTGGCCTCGACCTTGTCGCCCATCGTGCGGATATGCTCGGGCTTGGGGCCGATCCAGATGATGTTGTGCAGCTCGACGATCTCCGCGAACTGCGCGTTCTCGGACAGGAACCCGTAGCCGGGATGGATCGCATCGGCGTGCGCGAGCTCGGCGGCCGAGATGATGTTGGGGATGTTGAGATACGAATCTGCCGCGGGCGGCGGACCGATGCAGATCGCTTCGTCGGCAAGCCGGACGTGCATCGCGTCGGCATCGGCGGTCGAATGGGCGGCGACCGTCTTGATGCCCATCTCGTGGCAGGCACGATGGATGCGGAGCGCGATCTCGCCGCGGTTGGCGATCAGGATTTTCTTGATCGGCATCAGAAATTCGCCTCGCAGGCGGAGACGATCCTAACCGGGTGCGAAGCCATGTCCGTGCTACTCGATGACGACGAGCGGCTGATCGTATTCCACCGGCTGCGCGTTCTGCACCAATATCTGCGTCACCGTGCCGGCGCGCGGCGCGGCGATCGCATTCATCACCTTCATCGCCTCGATCAGCAGCAAGGTATCGCCGACGCTGACCTTGGTGCCGGGCGAGATGAACGGTTCGGCGCCGGGCTCGCCCGCAAGATAGGCGGTGCCGACCATCGGCGACTTGACCAGCCCCGGGTGATTGCGTGCGAGCTCTTCGGCGCCGGCCCCCGCCGCTGCTGCCGGGTCGCCGTGCGATACAGCCGGGGCCGCCGCGACTGCCGCTGCGGCGATCGGCGCCGCGAAGATCTGGCGCTTGACGACGATCCGCCGGCTGCCGTCCTCGACCTCGATCTCGGTCAGATCATTTTCGTTGAGCAGTTCTGCGAGCTGGCGAACCAGATCGGCATCGACCTGCATGCCAGCTTCGGCAGTGCCGTCACTCTCCGTCATCCGGACCCTCTTGTTCCCTGTTGTCGCGCGCCTTGTCAGAGACGCGCGGCCGCGTCCAGAGCAAGCTCGTATCCCGATGCCCCGAAGCCGGCGATGACGCCTTTGGCGACCGGCGAGATCGTGCTGTGGTGGCGAAAGGGCTCACGCGCATGCGGGTTGGAAAGATGAACCTCGATCACCGGCACGTCGATCGCCTTGATCGCGTCGTGTATCGCGGCCGATGTATGGGTATAGGCGCCGGCGTTGAGAATGACGGCTTTGGCACCGCGGGCAGCGGCCTCGTGGAGCCAATCGACGAGATGACCCTCATGGTTCGATTGACGCATGTCGATGCTGAGCCCGAGCGTCTTCGCGCGGTCGTCGAGCGCCGCGCCGATGTCGTCGAGCGTGGCGGAGCCGTAGATGTGCGGTTCCCGCGTTCCAAGCAGGTTGAGGTTCGGGCCATTCAGCACGTAGATCGTCGGTAGCGTCGCCATCCCAACTCCCTATATGGCGGTAATGTGAAGAGCGCAAAGGCAAGACTTGCGATGGTCTATGACGATACCCTTTCGATCACCGTCAACGGCGGGCATCGTCGCGTGCCCAAGGGGATCACGATCGCCGATCTGGCGCTCGAGCTGGGCCTCGAGCCGACCAAGGTCGCGGTCGAGCGCAATCTCGAGATCGTCCCGCGCTCGACTTTGGCAGAGGTCAAGGTCGAGGACGGCGACGATTATGAGATCGTCACCTTCGTCGGCGGCGGCGATCATGTCGGCCTCGCCACTGATAGCGCCGCCGACAGCTGGACCGTCGCCGGCCGCACCTTCACCTCGCGGCTGATCGTCGGCACCGGCAAGTATAAGAGCCTCGAGCAGAATGCCGCGGCGGTCGAGGCGTCGGGTGCGGAGATCGTCACCGTCGCGGTGCGGCGCGTCAATATCGCCGATCGCAACCAGCCGTTGCTGATGGATTATATCGATCCCAAAATCATCACCTACCTTCCCAACACCGCAGGCTGCTTCACCGCCGAGGAGGCGATCCGAACGCTGCGGCTGGCGCGCGAAGCGGGCGGCTGGACCCTGGTCAAGCTCGAGGTGCTCGGCGAGGCGAAGACGCTCTACCCCGACATGGTCGAGACTTTGCGCGCGACCGAGATTCTCGCCAAGGAGGGTTTCGAGCCGATGGTCTATTGCGCCGACGATCCGATCGCAGCGAAGCGGTTGGAAGATTTGGGCGCAGTGGCGATCATGCCGCTCGGCGCGCCGATCGGCTCTGGCCTGGGGCTGCAGAACCAGGTGATGATCCGCCTGATGATCGAAAATTCGAAGGTGCCGGTGCTCGTCGACGCTGGCGTCGGCACCGCCTCCGATGCTGCGGTGGCGATGGAGCTCGGCTGCGACGGCGTGCTGATGAACACTGCGATCGCCGAAGCGAAGGATCCGCTGCTGATGGCGCGCGCGATGAAGGCGGCGGTCGAGGCCGGCCGTCTCGCCTATCGTGCCGGCCGCATGGGCAAGCGCCGCTACGCTGACCCGTCGAGCCCACTCGCCGGCCTGATCTAGGCGGTTCGTCCGGCCCCGTGGGCCTGGAACAGCCGGCACCGGCGCGAGTTGATAGCGGCATCGATGGAGGGGTCCGAATGGGCGACTTCGCCGCTGAACGGAACCGCATGGTCCAGCGGCAGGTCGCCGCTCGCGGAATCATGGGAGATCGCTTGCTCGACGCGATGCGTTCGGTGCCGCGCGAGACCTTCGTTCCTGCCCACCTCCAGGAATTCGCTTACGAGGACTCGCCGCTTCCGATCGAAGCCGATCAGACCATCTCGCAGCCATATATCGTCGGGCTGATGATCGAGGCCGCGGAGATTTCGGCAGACGACCGGGTGCTCGAGATCGGCGCGGGCTCGGGCTATGCCGCGGCGGTGATGGCGCAGGTCGCGAAGGAGGTGCTCGCGATCGAGCGTCACAAGCAGCTCGCCGACCTTGCCCGCGAGAGGATCGCGCGACTCGGCTATCGCAACGTCGAGATCCGCCACGGCGACGGGAGCAAGGGTTGGCCGGAGAAAGCGCCGTTCGACTCGATCCTCGCTGCCGCCAGCGGTTCGCACGTTCCGGACGTCCTGCTCGCGCAGCTCGCGATCGGCGGCCGGCTGGTGATGCCGATCGGCGAACCCCATTCGGTCCAGAGCCTGGTCAAGATCACGCGAGTCGGCGACGAGGACTACGAGCAGGAGGATCTCGGTCCGGTCCGCTTCGTGCCGTTGATCGGCCAGCACGCCTGGCGCGAGGACGGCGGTCGATCGCAGCCGCGCGCGCTTCCCGAGCTGATCCGTTCGGCCTGCGAGCCACTCCCGGACTTCGACGATCCCGGCTTCGGCGACTTGTTCGACCGCTTCGCCGATGCGCGGGTCGTGCTGCTCGGCGAGGCGAGCCACGGCACGTCCGAATTCTATTTGGCGCGCGCGGCGATCTCACGGCGCCTGATCGAACGCCACGGCTTCAACATCGTCGCGGTCGAAGCCGATTGGCCCGATGCCGCGAGCATCGATCGCTACGTGCGCCATCGCCCGAACCGCAAAGGCGAGGAGGCTGCCTTCCAGCGCTTCCCCACCTGGATGTGGCGCAACACCGACGTCGACTCGTTCGTGCGCTGGCTTCGCCGGCACAACCACGGCAAGGCGCCGGAGGCGATGGCCGGCTTCTACGGGCTCGACCTCTACAATCTCGGCGGCTCGATCCGCGCGGTGATCGACTATCTCGACGACGTCGATCCCGAGGCGGCCGCCGTGGCGCGCGAACGCTACGGTTGCCTTCGGCCGTGGAGCAAGGATCCGGCCGGCTACGGGCGGATGGCGATCACCCAGGGCTTCGCTCAATGCGAGCAGCCGGTCGTCCAGATGCTCCGCGAGCTTCTCCTGAAACGGGCCGATTATGTCGGCGAGGACGGCGACGAGTTCCTCGATGCCGCCGCCAACGCGCGGCTCGTCAAGAATGCCGAGGCTTATTACCGCGTGATGTACCACGGCGCGGCCGATAGCTGGAACCTGCGCGACACGCACATGTTCGAAACGCTCGTCCAGCTTCTCGACGCCAAGGGGAGCACGGCGAAGGTGATCGTCTGGGCGCACAATTCGCACATCGGCGATGCCTCGCAGACCGAGATGGGCCGGGTGCGCGAGGAACTCAACATCGGCCAGCTCTGTCGCGAGCGCTTCGGCCGCGAGGCGGCGCTGATCGGCTTCGGCACCCACGCCGGCACGGTGGCCGCGGCAAGCGATTGGGATGCGCCGATGGAAGTGAAGACAGTGCGTCCGTCGCTCGCTGACAGCTATGAGCGCCTCTGCCATGACTCCGGGGTCGACCGCTTCCTGCTCGACCTGCGTGAAGGCCGCAACGAGGAGGCGCGCGACGCGCTCTGGGCATCGAAGCTCGAGCGCTTCATCGGCGTGATCTACCGGCCCGAGACGGAACGCTGGAGCCATTATGCCGAATCGTCTCTCCCCGGGCAGTTCGACGCCTGGCTCTGGTTCGACGAGACTCGCGCGGTAACGCCGCTACCGGGCGAGATGCTCAGCGGCGAGGACGAAACCTACCCGTTCGGGCTCTAATTCTTGCGCGCCACCAGCTGTTCGGCGGCGCCTGGTCCGGCGTTCGCGCGCAAGGTGAGCGGCGATGGCGCCGCACGCCAGCCCGCGATGATCTTCTCGCCCTCGGCAATCTCTTGTGCCGAAAGGCCTGTCGCGAACATGGCCTTGAGCTCGGCCGCGAACGTGTGCGCCTCGTCATCCGCGCGTTCGACCGAGAGCAAGGAATAAGCGTAATATTTGGCGCCATCCCTGGCGTCCGCAAACGGGCGGCCCGAATGGTAGGAGCCCAAGGCAAGCAAGGCTAACGCATCGCCCTGCCGGGCCGCGGCCTCGAGCCAGCGCACGCCCTTGTCCCGGTCGCCGTGCCGTAAATAATACTGGGCGATGTCATATTGGGCGAGCGCATAGCCGGCTTCGGCAGCGACCAGCTTGTGGCGGAGCGCCAGGGCGGGATCGGGCTCGACCGCGCCGTCTCCCGCTCCGTCGTAATAAGCGCCGATCTGGTAATCGCCCAGCGGGTCGCCCGCTTCGGCAGCCTGCTTGAACAGCTCGAACGCCTTGGCGTGATCGCGGACAATTCCGTTCAGCCCAAGATGGTAGATCATCCCGAGCTGGTAGGCTGCCTCGGGATTGCGCTGCGCCGCGAGCGGCTCGGGCCGCGCCTGCATATCGGCTTCCGGGGCACCGGCCGGCGCGGCATCCGCGGCATAAGCCGGCGGTGCTTGCGCGCCACCCGCCGGTGAGCAGGCGGCCGCGAGCAGCGCGAGCGGCAGGGACGGGCGCAATGCCGCTTTCATCTCATCCTACGACTTGCGCGACCGGTTTCGGATCTGGGTGATCGTCGTGCCGTGCGCGATCACCTCGACGTCGGTCTTGAGATGGAGCAGCCTGACGCCGCGCTCCGCCTTCGCCCGTTCGAGCGCCGGGGCGAATTCGTCGGTCGTCGTCACCGTCTCTCCCCAGGCGCCGTAGGCGCGAGCCAGCGCCGCGAAATCCGGATTGCGCAGCTCGGTACCGGAGACGCGTTGGGGATATTCGCGCTCCTGGTGCATCCGCACCGTGCCGTAACTGCCGTTGTCGATCACCAGCACGATCAGATCGGCATCATATTGGACCGCGGTGGCAAGCTCCTGTCCGGTCATCAGGAAATCGCCGTCGCCGGTGGTCGCGACGACCATGCGGTCCGGAAAGCGCAGCGCTGCTGCGATCGCGGCGGGCAGGCCGTATCCCATCGACCCGTTGGTCGGAGCGAGCTGGCTCGGGAACGGCCCATGGCGCCAATAGCGGTGCCACCAGCCGGAAAAAGCACCGGCGCCGCTGCATTGAATGGTGTCGGCCGGCAGCATCTCGCGCATGCGCAGCACCACCAGGCCAAGATCGAGCGCCGTGTCCTTCGGTTGCGGCGTGCTCCACGCGATCCACTCGCGTTGCGCGTCGGCGCCCGAAGAGAAAGAGATCACCTCATCGTCCCAGCCCGCGACCAGCTCCGCGAACTCGCGCATGTCTGCGCAGATCGGCAGGTCGGTGCGATAGACGCTGCCCAGCTCGTTCGGGTCGGGGTGAACGTGGACGAGGATCTGGTCGGGATGATCGGGCGTGACGATCGTGTAGCCGTCGGTCGTCGCTTCGCCGAGGCGCGGCCCGACGACCAGCAAAAGGTCAGCCTGCTTGATCCGCTCGACGAGCTTGGGATTGGGCCCGTAGCCGAGATTGCCGGCATAGACCGAGCTATTGCTCGGGATCGCGTCCTGCCGCCGAAACGCAGTCGCGACCGGCAGCCCGATCCGCTCGGCGAATTCGTTGAAATGATGGCCGGCGGCCGCGTCCCAGCCGGCCCCGCCGACGATCGCGACCGGCGCGGCGGCATCGTTGAGCAACCCGATCAAGGTCGTCGTCGCCATCGCGCAGGCGGGCTGGACCGGCGGCTTCACCAGCGGGCGATCCACCGCCTCGACTTCCTCGCTCAGCACGTCCTCGGGAAGCGCGAGCACGACCGGGCCCGGCCTGCCCGCCATCGCCGTCGAATAGGCGCGCGCGACATATTCGGGGATGCGCCGCGCATCGTCGATTCGCGCCACCCATTTGGCGAGCGGGCGGAACATCGCGGTGAAGTCGACCTCCTGGAAGACCTCGCGGTCCCGCACGTCACGCGCGACATCGCCGATCAGCAGGATCATCGGCGTCGAATCCTGCATCGCGGCATGCACGCCGATCGCGGCATTGGTCGCGCCGGGCCCGCGCGTGACGAACGCGACTCCCGGCCGGCCGGTCATCTTGCCGTCGGCCTCGGCCGCGTAGCCGACGCCGCCTTCCTGGCGGCAGATCACGAATTGGATCTGCGGCGTGTCGAGCAGGGCGTCGAGCGCGGGCAGAAAGCTTTCGCCCGGCACCGAGAAGATCCGATCGCAGCCCTGTGCGACCAGATTGTCGATGAGGATGCGACCGCCGCTGCGAAGATCAGCCATGGCTGCGCCCTAGACTATTTCGAG
>JAQGLH010000166.1 GCA_028293005.1 Alphaproteobacteria bacterium | reverse complement strand
TGCACGACGGCGTAGATGATGCCGAGCACCGACAAGGCCGAAAACATCAGGCCGACCGTCGTGACGATTTTCAGCGGGACCGCCGAGAACGAGATGATGCCGTCGAGCGCAAGCGCCAGCATCTTGCGCAGCGGATATTTGGAAGTGCCCGCGAAGCGCTCGGAGCGGCTGTAGGGAACCGCGATCTGACGGAATCCGACCCAGCTCGTCATCGCCCTCAACAGTCGATGCTTCTCGCGCATCCTGAGCAGCGCATCGACCGCCTTGCGGTCCATCAGGCGGAAATCGCCCGTGTCGAGCGGTATCGGCACTTCTGAAAGGCGGTTGATCAGCCGGTAGAAGCTTCGTGCGGTCCACAGCTTGAAATGGCTTTCCCCGGCGCGTTCAAGACGTTGGCCGTAGACGACGTGATATCCCTGGCGCCACTTCTCGACCATGGCGGCGATAACCTCGGGCGGGTCCTGCAGGTCGGCATCGATCAGGACGACCGCTTCACCAACCGCATATTCGAGGCCGGCGCTGACCGCGACTTGGTGACCGAAGTTTCGCGACAGGCGCAGAATGCGGACTTCATTGTTCTCCCGCTGGATCGCATGAAGCAGATCGGCCGTCGTGTCGCGGCTGCCGTCGTCGACATAGATGATCTCGAAGTCGGGGGTTATCGCGCGCAACGCCTCTTCGAGCCGCTGATGCGTGTGCCGGATCACGTCCTCCTCGTTGAAGCAGGGAACGATCACCGAGAGCATTGGCGAACCTGGCCTCATCTTTGAACCTTGTGACAAGCGTTCGGACGGACCCGGTTCAATCCGAGCCATCCGTGGGTTTGAGGGGCGGCGTCCGCAAATCTTGCACAGAACTATCGCCGCAGCCGGCGATGCGCAATCTCTGCAGTCGCTGCGCTTTTTTGACGAGCGCCGCATCGGTCATCGTCATCCTGCGGATTTGCCCGAACTCGGGGCTCGAATCGCTGATCACCTTGACGCGATAACGACGGCACAAGCTTTGCGCCGCCCCCGGCTTCAGGGTTTGATCGAGCAGGATGATCGGCCGCCGGCGAAGGAAGGGATCGTTGCGCACAAGATCGCCGCCGTACCATCGATCACCGCTGTCGAGGATCACGACATCGGCATCGATGTGCGCGATATTCGCGCTCGCCGTCGCGTAGGGCGTCGCGAAATGATGGGCCTGATAGGCGCGAAGCGGCAGGAGGACGGCCATCGATGCCAGGATCGCGATCCCCAATCCGACTTGTAGCCGGCGCCTCAGTTCGGGCGCCTCGTTCACGATCGTCCGCCAGCCGAATGCTGCCGCCAGCGCGAAGCTGCCAAGCAAACCATGTAAATACCGGTAGCCCCAGCCATGGCCCTGATACGGCATCAGCACGAATATCGCTGCGAACATCAGGACAATGCCGCCGAGCAATGCCTGCGCAATTGTCGGCTGCCGCCTGATCGTCAGGAACGCCGCAGCGACCAAAACGAGCGCCAGGGGATTTTGCCAGGTCATGAAACGAAGCAGATTTTCGACGATCAGGATAAGCGTCCCGATCTGCATCGCCTCGTAGACCATCGTCACGGCGCGTTCCGCAAGGAATGTGCCGCCGAGGTGGGCTGCATCTGGTGCATCCGGCAACGCCCAGGCGATCGCCAGTTGCCAATAGACGATCCAGAACAGCGCGAACGCTGCGATGGCGGCGGAATAGAAAAGCGCCAGGCGTCGCTGCCCGGTCGCCCACATCCAGATCAAGAACGGGGCGACGAACAATGGGTGGAAGACCATCTGGTGAAGGCCGCAGGCGACAAACGACACGGCCAAGGCGGCGGCGCGACTCCACGGGCGGTCGTGCAGCATCAGCCACAGCCACGCGAGATTGAACGCGAGATGGGCGGTCATCGAATAGGGAGTCATGGCGGTGATGAGGAACTGGCTCGACGTGGCGAACAGCAGGACCGCCACGCACGCGAATTCGCCGTCTTTCGGAGCGAGCTTGCGCGCCACGAGATAGACCAGGACCACTGCGACGCCCGCGAGCGCAGGCGATGCGAGCGCGCCGTCTCCGATCGCTTCGAACAAAGCTCGGATCGCGGCGTTGCCCGGAAGATAGGAGGAGGACCAGGCGACGTCCCCCGGGACCTTGAGCACGAACAGCGGCTGCAACGCATCGGAATGGGTTCGCCATTCGGCGGGAAGACGCGCGAACAACGTCCCCTCGCCGAAGATCCGTGCATCGAAACCAGCCATGAACTCGTCGAGCGAGAGGCCGTAATTGTGAAAAACCACAAAGGTGCCGGCATAGCAGAGGACCAGGACGGCCGCTGCCAACGGCACAATCCAGGAGCGCGGATCGGGCATCGGCCGCGGCAGCACATCGGAGCGGGATGCCAGCAATGCGCCCAGCGCGCCGAGCACCACCGGGACGCCGAGCAGATCCTGATGAGCGAAATGATGCGACAGGCCCCACCGCGTGTAGATGGAGTCGCTTTCCAGGTGGAAATACAATCCCGCGACGAGCGCGCTCAGCAAGACCAATGCCGCAATCACAAGCAGAGTTGACGCGGCAAGGAAATTGGCCCGATCGGTGAACCGATCACATGCCTGGCGGATGAGACGCATCACTTCAGGATAGGCCAAGCTTTTCCAGTGCGGCGATGGCGACAAGGCGCCACATCGACCGCCCGCTAGGCGGCACGGGCGCGATCCGCCTCGGTCCGCTGCTCGTCGGGAGCGCCGGGACGCGCAGCGGCAGGCATATCCTGGAAGAAGGCGGCCTCGTTGCCCCCCGCAATGGCAAGCAGGAAGCCGCCGAGGATATTCTGGCTGCCGAGCACGACGAGCGCCGTGCCGGTGACCACCGGAAAGATATTTGCGAGCTGATCGAAGCCCGTTGAAGACCAGTAGACTGCAACCGCTGTGAGCAGCGCCACGCCCGCACCGACGGCGATAGCGCCGGCTAACAGCATCGTTTCAAGCGTAATCGCACGATCGACGCGTCGAGCCAGCGGACTAGGCACGCGATAGGCCTCGCGTATACCGTAGAGGTGGCTGGCTGCGGCGAGCAGGGCGGCCGTATGGCCGACGCCGAGCAGCGCGCCGGCAAAGATCGTCCAGCTTGTCCCGAAGTTTTCGATCGGGCTGACTCCAAAGAAATGAAGCCCTGCCATCATCAGGATTGCAAGGCCGAGCACGATCGCGATCGCAGCCGGAATAGCGAAGACCCATGTCGGGCTCAGCATCAGCAGATATCTCAAATGGCGCCAGCCATCACGCCAGGGTCGAAGGTGCGGCGGGCGGTCGCGAAGATCGGGATAAAGCGTCGCCGGCGTCTCATCGATCCGCACTTTGAGCAGCGCCGCCTTGATCACCATCTCGCTTGCGAATTCCATACCGGACCCGGACAGCCGAAGATGCTTGAAACAATCCTTGGTCAGCGCGCGAATGCCGCAATGCGCGTCGTGCACGTGGGTCCGGAAGAGCAGCCGCAATATGCCTGACAGAACGGGGTTGCCGATATAGCGGTTCTTCCAGGGCATGGCGCCGGGCTTGATCTCGCCGAGGAAGCGTGACCCCATGCACAGATCGGCGCCATCGATAAGGCGGCCGACCATCGGAACCGCATCGATGAAATCATAGGAGCCGTCAGCATCACCCATGACCAGGTACCGGCCGTAAGCCTCGGAAAAGCCGCCGATCAAGGCGGCGCCATAACCGCGCTGCGGGACGGCGACGACACGCGCGCCGTGATCGCGCGCGATCTGCTGGCTCCCGTCGGTGCTTCCGTTGTCGGCAATGACGATCTCGCCGGACAGCCCGAACCGCCGGTCGATCTCGGCTAGCGCTGTCTTCGCGTTGTCGATGCAATGGGCGAGGCACAATGCCTCGTTGAGGCACGGAATAACGATGCTAACGTCGACCATCTGACACTCTCTCTGGATGCATCTTCCGTACGGCCGTCGCCGCATATGCCTCAAGCGCGCCCGTTTATGGCGCCCGGCGGACTTAGATCAGTGACGGTTAACCGTCAAACACCGCAGAAGCCATATTCCACGGCTTAAGCTTCCCGTTACCCCTTGAACGGGAGAGGTTAATCAAGCCTTCTAGGGTGGCGTCCAACCTCGGCTCGGGCTAGAGCATGACGGTGGATCTTCTTCGACATCGCAACCGGGGCCGTTGCGCTTTCGCGAAACAACGCATTATTTTCGACGACGAAGGCCGGACTTGTTGAGCGCACAGAATTTTGAACCTGCCAATCGGGGCGCACCATGGCTGACGGTGATCATGCCTGTGTATCGTGGCGAGCGCTGGATCGACGCTGCGCTCACCTCGCTCGCGGAGCAGGCGGACGATGGCATCGAGCTGCTGGTCATCGACAGCAGCCCGGACTCGAGCAGCGCGGACATAGCGCGGCGTTTCGCCGACCGTATTGCGATGCGCGTTTTCGAAAACAGTCCGTTGGGCTCTTGGCAGTCGAAGACCAATTATGGTGTGACGATTGCCAGAGCAGACCACATCTGCTGGCTGCATCAGGACGACCTGTGGCTTCCCGGACGCGCCTCGGCGATCCGCCAATGGATCGATGCGGCTCCCGACGCGGCGTTGCATCTGGCGGCGAGCGCGATCGTCGACCGTTGCGGGCGGCAGATCGGCGTGTGGCGGTGCCCATTCAAGGAAGAAGGGGAGATACATCCGAAACGTTTCGTCGAGCGCTTGCTCGTGCAGAATTTCATTTCGGCGCCTGCCCCGGTTTATCGCAAGGATGCCTGGCTGGCTTGCGGCGGGCTTGACGAAGAGCTTTGGTATACGGGCGATTGGGACGTGTGGCTCAAGCTTGCTGCATCGGGACCGGTGCATCATCACCGAAAAGTGACGACGGCTTTTCGGGTCCACGGCAATTCGCTGACGGTCACCGGCAGCCGGAACATCGAGGATTTCGAGCGACAGATGCGCGTCGTTCTCGACCGCCACCTCCCACGCCTCCCCGCCGGTGACAAATCGATAGCCATCAAGGTCGAGCGCGCGAGCACCGCGTCGATCAAGGTCAATTGCGCGCTTGCTGCCGCGTCCGGGGGCGCATGGCGCGCCTTGGTTCCCGCTGCCAGGAGCCTCCTGGCGCTTGGCCCCCTTGGGCTACGCCGTTACATGCGGGATTCCCGCATCGTTGAACGGCTGATGCCGCGGCTTCGCGCCAAGCTGACAGGATCCTTCTAACCAATGGCTTTGGGGCTGGTCATACGCCGAATATTCTCGCCTTACCGACGTCACATCAGCGAAGCCTGTGGTTCGGAAATCGGGGCAAGCGGCGCCACGCCTAGCGCCGGCACTTGCAGACCGACCCGCATGCAAAGGTTCGATTTCTCCGCACAACGATTGAGCGCGATCAGAGCCGGGGACCGACTCCGACCTCGGCCAGGCACTCTTTCGCTGCTGGAACGTCCGTGATTTCACGCCTGACTGGCTGGCGTCCTGCGCGCTACGTAGTCGTGGGCGCCATCTGCGCGGCGGTGAACAATGTCGTCATCATTGGCGGCGACTGGTTGGGCGCGCATTATCTGCCGATGAATTTCCTCGCATTCGCCATCGCGACCCCGCTCGGCTACTGGCTGCATTCGGATTTCACCTTCCAGGACTCGGTTTCGCTTCGCCGTTTCCTTCGCTTTACGGCCGG
>JAQGLH010000133.1 GCA_028293005.1 Alphaproteobacteria bacterium | reverse complement strand
CCGCAACGCCTGTAAGGAAGAACAATGTCGTGGACCGATGAACGCATCGACCAGCTCAAGGAGCTTTGGAGCAAGGGCATGACCGCGAGCCAGATCGCGGACGAGCTCGGCGGAGTGAGCCGCAATGCCGTGATCGGCAAGGCGCACCGGCTGGGCCTCCAGTCGCGTCCTTCGCCCGTGAAGCCCAACGAACCGATCGCCGCGCGGCCGAAGCCCAAGCCGCTCGCTCGCCCGGTCGAGGAGGCCGCGGGAGAGGAAGCAGAGCCCGCGCCGCGAGCGCCGCACCGTGCGCCCGAGCCGGCCCCAGTTCAGGCCGCTGCCCCGACGTCCGCGCCGCAACAGCCGCCGCAGCCGCAGATCCGTTCGGTCGGCCCGGGTGGCTTCCTGCGCCAGGGCCCCGGCGATCAGCAGCCGCCGATCCCCCCGGCGCCCCCACGCCGCCTCGTGCCCGCCAAGCCGAGCACCGAGGTCGCGGACAAGACCAGCCTGCTCGATCTCAACGAAAAGATCTGCAAATGGCCGATCGGCCATCCGGGCGAACCCGATTTCCATTTCTGCGGCAAGCAGGCCAATCCCGGCTTTCCTTATTGCATCCAGCATTGCGGCGTCGCCTACCAGGCGCAGTTGCCGCGGCGCGACCGCCGTCCCCCGCCGCCACTCCCGTTTGGTGGCCCGCGGATTCGCTGATGCGTCCCGGCGGCCCTGCCCTGAGGCATGGAAGCGCAGACTGATAAAGGTTGGTAAGTTTGCCGGGAACGGCGCCGCGGCGATGCGTGTTGATGGGCCACTGGAATCGGGCACCGGCTCAACCGGCCCCGCAACGGAGGACCTTGATCAGGAATGTCGCACGAAGACGCTGAATATTACGAACGGCGCGCCGAAGCCGAGATCGAAATGGCCGCCAGAGCCACCCATCCCCCGGCCGTTCAGGCCCATTACCAGCTGGCCTGCGCTTATCTCGACAGGATCTATCCTGAACCCTCGCAGGAAAGCGAATTAGCGGAAAGCTAACGCCCGGGACGCGGGCGGTCGCTTCGCCGCGATCGCTTCATCCCGGCGCCTCAACCGCGTCGCGGGCGGACGTCGTAAGAACCGGTTGAAAAGCCGATCGTAGAACGGCCCGTTCCCGCGGCGCGGGGTGCATGGGTAAGCGGTCCGGTCGAGGCGTAAAGACTCGCGATTTCGATTCTCTTCCCCAGCCATTCCGCCAGTTCCTCGAAGCGCAGCGGTCGCTGGAAGACGATGCCAGCATAGCCGTCGTGATACCAACGGACGACGCCCTTGACGGCCCGCAAGCTCTCGACCGCCACGACGACCGTCTTGCCGACGCATGCGAGCTCGTGAAGCTCGAGCTTGATCCCGCCGAGCGAAATATCCTGCACCTCGACCCGGTGATAATGGCCGCCGATCCGCACCGTTGCGCCGCATCGGATCGCAAGCCGCGTCGGACGTGGCCGATAGCCGATGCGCGGCCGACGATGGGCGAGGATCTCGCGCACATCGACATCCTCGTTGAACTTGACCCCGATCGTCGTCCCGCGCGTCCACAGGATTGTCGCGTCGATGCGCTGCTCCGAATTCAGTTCGACCACGACCGCGGCCCCGGCGCCGTGGCAGGCGCCGGTGTCGGCCATCAGGCCCCCTGCCGATATCGTGCGGATGCGGCAAAGGTCCTGCCAATCGTCGGTAATCAGCTTGGCCACCGGAAGCGACGTGAGCAGCCGTTGGTCGATCGCGTCCTCCGTCGGGCGCGGCACGTCGGTGGTCAGCGAGAAGCGCGTCGAATCGAGCGCGATATCGTTAGGGACCGCCTCGTGACCAGTGATTTTCCTGCGGATCAGTTCGCCCAGCATCTCGTCCCTCCACCCGAGTCGAAAACCTAGGCCCCGAATCGTAAAAAATGGTTAAGCTTTTGAGCGACAGCGGCTTCCGAGCATCGCCGCTTGGCAGATTCCGTCGCTGCGCTATAGCTGATCCATGTCAGATTTGTTCGCCGCCAACGGCCAGCCGCCGCAGGATTACGATGCTCATTCGATCGAGGTTCTCGAGGGGCTCGAGCCGGTGCGGAGGCGGCCCGGCATGTATATCGGCGGGATCGACGAGCGGGCGTTCCACCATCTCGCCGCCGAGGTACTCGACAACAGTATGGACGAGGCGGTGGCGGGCCACGCCAGCCGCATCGAAGTGTCGCTCGAGCCCGGCAATCGGCTGACGGTCACCGACAACGGCCGCGGCATCCCGATCGCCGAGCATCCCAAATATCCGGGAAAGTCGGCGCTCGAGGTGATCCTGACGATGCTCCATTCGGGCGGCAAATTCTCGGACAAGGCCTATGCGACGTCGGGTGGCCTCCACGGCGTCGGCGTCAGCGTCGTCAACGCCCTGTCGACCGAGACGATCGTCGAGGTGGCGCGCAACAAGGAGGTCTTCCGCCAGACCTTTTCCAAGGGTCATCCGACCTCGGGCCTGGTCAAGGTCGGCTCGACGCCCAACCGGCGCGGCACCACGATCACCTTCACTCCCGACCCCGGGATCTTCGGCGAGGAGGCGAAGTTCAAGCCCGCACGCCTGTACCGGCTGGCTCGATCGAAGGCCTATTTGTTCGCCGGCGTCGAGATCCGCTGGCGCTGCGACCCCTCGCTGATCAGCGACGAAACGCCGTCCGAAGCGGTGTTTCAATTCCCGGGCGGCCTCGCCGATCATCTCAAGGAGCAGATCGGCGAGCGCGAATGCGCGACGAGCGAATTCTTCATCGGCCGGCAGGAATTCCCGAACGACCAGGGGATGGTCGAATGGGCGGTAGCCTGGCCGCTGTGGAGCGAGGGCGGCTCCTCTTATTATTGCAATACGATCCCGACGCCGGATGGCGGCACGCACGAGCAGGGCATACGCACCGCGCTGGCGCGCGGCATACGCGGGTTCGGCGAGCTCACCGGCCAGAAGCGCGCCAAGGACATCCAGGCGGACGACATCGTCACCGGCGCCGAGATCATGCTGTCGGTGTTCATTCGCGAACCCCAGTTCCAGAGCCAGACCAAGGACCGATTGACCAGCCCCGACGCCGCGCGGCTGGTCGAAGCGGCAATCCGCGACCATTTCGATCATTTTCTCGCAGACCATATGGATCGCGGGCGGGCGTTGCTCGGCTTCGTTCTCGACCGCATGGACGAGCGGCTCAAGCGGAGGGCGGAGCGCGAGATCAAGCGCAAGACGGCGACCAGCTCGCGCAAGCTTCGCCTCCCGGGCAAGCTCACCGATTGCGCCAACGACGATCCGGCCGGAACCGAATTGTTCATCGTCGAAGGCGATTCGGCGGGCGGCTCCGCCAAGCAGGCGCGTGACCGCAAGACGCAGGCGATCCTGCCGATCCGTGGCAAGATCCTCAACGTCGCGTCTGCAACCGCCGACAAGATCCGCGCCAACCAGGAGATCGCCGATCTCATCCAGGCGCTCGGCTGCGGCTCTCGCGATCGCTGCCAGATCGACCTGCTCCGTTATGAGCGGATCGTGATCATGACCGACGCCGACGTCGACGGCGCACACATCGCGACCCTGCTGATGACGTTCTTTTTCCAGGAAATGCCCGAGCTCGTCCGCCACGGCGCGCTCTACCTCGCGCAGCCGCCGCTCTACCGGCTGTCGGCCGGGGGCACGATCGCCTACGCGCGCGACGACGCGCAGCGCACCGAGCTCGAGCAAAGCCTGTTCAAGGGCAAAAAGGTCGAGGTTTCGCGCTTCAAGGGCCTCGGCGAGATGAACCCGCAGCAGCTGCGCGAGACAACGATGGACCCCAAGACCCGCTCGCTGATCCGCATCACTTTGCCTCAGGCATATGAGGAAAGATCGCTGGTGCGGGATCTCGTCGACCGGCTGATGGGCCGCAATCCCGAGCATCGCTTCGCATTCATCCAGAACCACGCCGCAGAAGTGGACGAGGAAGAGATCGACGCATGACGCGCCGCGACGGCGTCTCATCGCTGCCGACGATCGCAGCCCTGCTGCTGCTCCTCTGCTTGGCTTTGCCTGCGCATGCCGCCGAACCGGAACCCGCCCTGCGCATGCGCGCGGCGGCGCTCGTCCCCTTGTTCAACCAAAGCGCGAAGCCGGCGCAGATCCTCGCTCCCTCGTTCCTCGCGCAAATCCCGGCGACGCAGATCGCAGCGCTCGGCCGACGGCTGGTCAGCCAGTTCGGGCGCGCGAAGTCGGTCGAGAGGCTGGTTGCGAAATCGGCCACCGCGGGGACTGCGTTCATCGCGTTCGAGCGGGCCACTGTGCGCGTCGAGCTCGCGCTCGAAGCAAATCCTCCGCACCGCGTCACCGCGCTGCTGGTCAGCGCCGCGGACGTCAAGGGCGACAGTCTCGCCAGGGTCGTGCAGGAAATCTGGAGCCTGCCCGGCCAGGCTTCGCTCGCCGTCGCTCGACTCGGCCCGCACGGACCGCCGCAATTCAGCATTGCCCACAAGGCCAATCGGCCGCTCGCGATCGGCTCCGCGTTCAAATTGTTCATCCTCGCCGAGCTCAGCCGATCGATCGCGGCGGGCGAGCGCAAATGGAGCGACGTGGTCCCGCTCGATCGTTTCTCGACCGGGTCCGGTTCGCTCGAATCCTGGCCGGCGGGATCGCCGATGACACTCCACAGCCTCGCGGTGCTGATGATCTCGCAAAGCGACAATGGCGCGGCCGACACATTGCTCCACCTGCTCGGTCGCGAAAAGGTCGAGCGGCTGCTGCCCGACCTCGGCATCGCCGCTCCTGAAAAGCTGCGGCCGTTGCTGACCACGCGCGAATGGGCGCTGCTCAAGGCGAGCGACACGGGCGCGCTCGCCGCGCAATGGGCTCGTGCTTCCGAAACCGAGCGGCGCGATCTACTCGCCGGTCCGGTCGCGGCGCTCGATGTGAGTCGGATCGATCCGAGCAGGATGATCGCCGCGCCGAACGCGATCGACACGGTCGAATGGTTCGCCTCGACCGGCGACCTGGTTCGAGTGATGGATTGGCTGCGCCGCAACGGCGGCTCCGAGGCGCTCGATATCCTCGCGATCAACCCCGGCATCGGCCGGATTCAGGCCGAGGCGCTCGCCTATCTCGGCTACAAGGGCGGATCAGAGACCGGCGTGCTCAACATGACCTTCCTGGTGCGCGGCAAGGACGGCGAATGGCACGCGGTGTCGGGGACCTGGAACGACCCCGCCAACAGCGTCGACGAAGGCCGGTTCCAGCTGCTCATGAGCCGCGCAATCGCGTTGGTGCGATAGCCCGCGGCCCGCGCTCACGGCTCGTCGACGGAACGCCTCTGCTCGGCGCACGTTATGGCGGCTCGGGCTGCAACAGATCTTTCTGGCTGACGCGGTCCGCCGCGCGTAGTTCGCCTGGTTCCGGGCAATTCATCAAGGGGATCTACTTTGTCGAGACCGTCACTGATCGCGGCCCGCGCGTTGACCACGATCCTGGTTCTGGCCGGTGCCGCAATGCCCGCCTACGCCCAGGATGCAGCAGCCCAGGAGGGGGAACGCGGCTGGACCGTCAGGCTAGGCGTCGGGCCGCAGCTGATCCCCAGCTATCCCGGTTCGGACAAGTATCAGGCCGGCTTCTTCCCGGTGCTCGGCTTCCGCAAGACCGGCGATCCGATCCCGTTCGGCGCTCCTGGCGACAGTCCCGGCCTGACGCTCAATCCGAACAGCACGCTCGAGTTCGGCCCGATCGCCAATTTCGCGCCCGAGCGCAAGGCAGTCGAGGACGGTGTGGCGGTCGGCAAGGTCGCCTTCACGCCCGAGGTCGGCGCGTTCGCGCAATTCCGGCTGCACCCGAACATCCGGGTACGCGTCGAAGGGCGCAAGGGGATCGGCGGCCATAAAGGATGGATCGGCAGCGCCGGCATCGACTATATCATACGCGACGCCGACACGTTCATCTTCTCGATCGGTCCGCGCGTCACGGTCGCCAACCAGCGCTACCAGCGCGCCTATTACGGCGTGACCGCCCCGGTATCGGCGGCTACCGGTCTCGGGGTCTACGACCCCGACGGCGGCCTCAACTCGGTCGGCGCGGCCGCGGGCCTGCTCTACCAGTTCAACTACAATTGGGGCTTCCAAGGCTTCGCGCGCTACGAACGGCTGGTCAAGGATGCATCGAAATCGCCGATCGTCCGGGATATTGGATCGCGCAACCAATATTTCGCAGGCCTCGCGCTGACCTACACGTTCGACATCGGCAAGATTTTCTAGGCGACCCGGCGGATCCGGCCGGCCGAAGTTGAAGACCTAGCTAATCACGGTCGGTGCGGTCAGCGGGAACCGCGGGATCGCCACCGCGAAGGCGGTGCCGTCGTCGCCGATCATATGGTAGCGGCCTTCCATATAGCCGCTGGACGTGTTGAGCGGGCAGCCGGAGACATAATCGAACGCGGCGCCGGGCCCTAGCACCGGCTGCTCGCCGACCACGCCCTCGCCTTGCACTTCGTGGCGGGCACCGCGCCCGTCCACGATCGACCATTCGCGGCTGATCAGCTGAACCGCCCGCTCGCCCTCATTCTCGATACGAACATGGTAGGCCCAGAACCAGCGCCCCTTGCCGGGTTCGGACTGCTCCGGAAGGAAGCTGACCGAAACGCGGACCGTGACCCCCCTGGTGGTGGCGCTGTGGGGGAATAGAGCTTTCACTGAAACGACTTTCCACTTCGACCTGGCAGCATCAACGCGTGACTCGCCTTAGCCGCTCCACAAGCCGATCTCGCGCCGCAAGGATGTCGGCCTGCCGATCGATCAGGATGTCACGAGCGAGGAAATAGCCGGTGACGCGTAGGCCGTCAAAAATATCCTCCCAGGTGGCGGCACTATTCTCGACGAGAAAGCGCGGCAGCACGAAAAGCCGGTCGCGATAGGCCCCTGCCGCACCGGCGCTGACGGCGCGCCCGCTCTTCGGGCTGACGAATGCTAGGTCCTCGGTCGCGCCGGTCGCCGCGCATTGCGAGAGATCGAGCCCGAAGCCGAGCTCGGCGAGAATCATGAATTCGTAGCGCACCAGCGCCGCCCCCCACCCGCTCGCCGCCGGCGCCGCCTCGACCGCACTGAGCAAAGCGTCGAGGCCTTCGTAGAGACGCGGATAATGGTGCCCCTCGGGCAACGTCGCTGCGGTCAGTGCGCACACCCAATCGATCGCCGCCGCCGGCAGCGGCTCGGCCAGCAGCGGAGCGCGGCTGTGCACCAGCTCGACGCTGAGCTGTGCGAGCTGCTCGTCCGTGCGCGCACGAAATTCCGCCTGCACCAGATTGCCGGGCACGAGGGTCGGCTTGAGGCGGCGCGAGCGGCCGCCGCGGACATAGCCGGCGTGAATGCCGTCGGCTGGCGTCAGCAACCGGACGATCGCGCCATGCTCGCCATGCGCGCGCACCGAGCAGACGATCGCTTCGCTCTCAATCCGCATGGCGCGCTTTCAATGGGAAGTGCCCGAAGTCGGTTGCGGCTTTTCCCACGTCCTTCCGGCGCAGGCGGAAATCCAGACCGAGCTTGATCGAGAACGTCGTCGCACGCAGAGGCGCTTGGATTCCGGCGTCCGCGGGAACGACGGCTGAGGCGGTGTATCGGGTGCGCCCACCTCAGCCGCTCGGGTGGAAATAATCGTAAATGCCGCGAGCCATCGCGCGCGAGATGCCGGGCGCCTTCTCGAGATCCTCGAGCGCCGCTCCGCGGACCGCGCGCGCAGTGCCGAAATGCATCAGCAACGCTCGCTTGCGGCTCGGTCCGATGCCGGGAACGTCGTCGAGCGGGCTCGAGGTCATGCTTTTCGCGCGCTTCTGGCGGTGCGCGCCGATCGCAAAGCGGTGCGCCTCGTCGCGCAGCCGCTGGAGATAGAAGAGCAAGGGCGAATTGGGCGGGAGCGTCGCCTCGCGGCCGCCGGGGAAATGGAACACCTCGCGCCCGGCGTTGCGGTCGGGGCCCTTGGAGATCGCGACCACCGGCACGTCGTGGATGCCGGCATCCTCGAGCACCTCGCAAACCGCGCTGAGCTGGCCCTTGCCGCCATCGATCAGCAGCAGATCCGGCCAGTCACCGCGGGTGCGGTCGGGATCCTCCTTCTCGAGCCGCGCGAAACGGCGGCTGAGCACTTCGCGCATCATCGCGAAATCGTCGCCGGGTACCGTCTCCTCGCGCTTGATGTTGAACTTGCGATAGGCGTTCTTGCGAAAGCCTTCGGGCCCGGCGACGATCATCGCGCCGACCGCACTAGTGCCCATGACATGGCTGTTGTCATAGACCTCGATACGCTGCGGCGGCCCTTCGAGCTCGAACAATTCGGCGAGCGCGCGCAAATTGCGATTTTGGGTGCTCGTCTCGGCAAGATGGCGCTCCAGCTCCTCTTCGGCGTTGCGCTTCGCCTGCCGGATCATCGCGACCTGATTGCCGCGCCGCGGGACCTTGAGCGCCACCTTGCGCCCTGCCCGCTGGGACAGCGCCTCGCAGAGCAGATCGGCTTCGGCGACGCCGCGGTCGAGCAGGATCAGCTTGGGCGGCGGCAGTTCCTCGTAGAATTGGCTGAGGAAGCTGGTCAGCACCTCCTCCTCGGGCACGTCCTGGGTGTGCGCCGGAAAGAAGCTGCGATGGCCCCAATTCTGCCCGCCACGGATGAAGAAGGCCTGGATGCAAATCGCGCCGCCCTGGCCGGCGAGCGCGAAGATGTCGGCGTCACCGAGCCCCTCGCCGTGGATCGCCTGCGTTCCCTGGATGAAGGTCAGCGCGCGCAGCCGGTCGCGGTAGACCGCGGCCAGCTCGAAATCCATCGCCTCGGCTGCCAAGTTCATCTGTGCGCCGAGCTTGGCCTGCACCTTGGTCGATTTGCCGCCGAGGAAATCCTTCGCGTCGCCGACCAGATCGGCATATTCCTCGGCCGAAATCCG
>JAQGLH010000117.1 GCA_028293005.1 Alphaproteobacteria bacterium | reverse complement strand
CAGCTGCGGGCCGCAGTCGCATTTCAGCGACCCCAGCACGTCGCCGGTCAGACATTCGCTGTGCACGCGAACCAGCGGCGGCTCGGAGCCGCGCTCGCCTATAATCAAGGCGACATGCTCCGCGGCGTCCGCTTCCGAGCGGAATGCGACGATCTCGGCCTTCTCGGCGGTCCTGGTCGGCAACTTGGCGCGCGAGGCGATCGTAAGCCCGGCCGGTTCGTCGAATCCAAGCACCGCCTCGGCGGTCACGGCCACCGCCGGCGTGCCGGCGCCGCCGACGAACAGCGCCGGAAGCAGCCCGGCGAGCCGGGCGAGGCCAAGCGCCGCCTCGGCGCCGGCCGGAGCGTCCAGCGGGAGGGTTCGGAACGGCCCTTTGAGCGGCGTCGCCAGGTCCAGCGCCGGATCGGCGATCGCGGTCGCGCCGGCGAGATCGGTCCATGGCGTTCGCGCGATCCGCACGGGCGCGGTTGGGACCGCCTCGCGCTGGTTGACGAGCTTGAGCGTTGCCGCGCGGTTGCCGGAGATCAAAAGGTCGGCCGGCGCAGCCGCATCGAACCCGGCCAGCCCGGCCTCGTCGGCGGTCTCGACCGCAAGATAGAGGATGCCGTCGATCTCGACCGGCCAGCCGCGCCGCAGCGCATCGATCGCGCGGGCGACATCGCGCCCCCCGGTCATCCGCGGGGCCTCAAATATCGAACTCCGTGAGCAGCGGGACATGGTCCGACGGGCGTGTCCAGGCGCGGCACGGCTCGTGAACCTCGTGCCGCTTCGCGAGCGCCGCGACGTCCTTGGTCGCCCACATATGGTCGAGGCGGCGGCCGCGGTCGTTCTGGGTGAAATCCGGCGAGCGGTAGCTCCACCAGGTGTGCAGCCGTCCCGGTGCCGGGTGGAAATGACGGCCGAGATCGATCCACTCGTTGCTTTGCTGCAGCCTGGTCAGGCTCTCGACCTCGATCGCGGTGTGGCTGACGACGTTGAGCAAGGCCTTGTGGCTCCAGACGTCGCATTCGAGCGGCGCGACGTTGAAATCGCCGGTCAGCACGGTCGGGACCTTGCATTGCTCGGACCAGCGCGTCATCCGCTCGAGGAAGTCGAGCTTCTGGCCGAACTTGGGATTGATTGCGCGGTCCGGCACGTCGCCGCCGGCGGGGACATAGACATTCTCGATGCGCAGCCCGCAATCGAGCCGCACGCCGACGTGGCGCGCTTCACCATTGGCCTGCCAGTCGAGGCGGTCGTCCTCGTGAATCGGCACGCGGCTGATGATCGCGACGCCATGATGCATGCGCTGGCCGCACAGCATAAGATGCTGGTAGCCGAGCTTGCGGAACATTGCCTGCGGGAAATCGCTGTCGACCACCTTGGTTTCCTGGAGGCACAGCACGTCGGGCTGCTCCTCGGTGAGGAAGCGTTCGACGATCTCGGTCCGCGCGCGCACCGAATTGATATTCCACGAAGCAATCTTGAGTGTCGACATGGTCCGGGCTGTAGCTGGAGCGGCTTAGCGTGTCGACATTTGGGCCTGTCGACTTTGGGGCCTGTCGACATTGGGATCTGCCGACATCGGGGCCTGTTGTCGCATTGGCGCCTGCCGACATCGGGGTCTGCCGACATGGTGCAGTCTGCCGCCCGCATGTCGCGGCGTCGACGGCGCAAAGAAAGGCCCCCGTTCCGGGGGCTTGGAACGGGGGCCACCTAGCGTTTGTGACGCGAGGTCAATTGCCAGTACCGGTCGAGCAACAGGGGGAAAACTCGAGGCGGACTGACAATTGCAGTCTCTTGTCTAGAACGGCGTTCCTGTCGCCTCGATGAATGAAAAAATCGCTTCGGCATGTTGCCCGGTCCCCTGGTCTCGCCGCGTCAGCCGCGCTCTCAACCTCTGGGGCCCTGCTGGCGCGGATCGGTCCAGCGGAACACGCTGTTCGCGACCGGAACGTTGAAGCGGATGTTGGAAAGCTTGACCGTCGAGCGGTTGTTCTGCGCATCGATCGTCGTCCAGCCGCGCAGCGTCAGCCCGGCCGGCGCGCCGGGCGTCTTGGCGAAGGCGATCGTGATCGTGCCGAATTCCGGATGCTTGCGGTCGCGGGCCTGGATCACCAGCAACTGATCGTCGTTCTGGACGACGGTCGCGGCGCCGGCGAGATCCTTGTTGGGGTTGAGCAGGATCGACAGCGGCGAGTTGCCGATCGGCCAGCGCGACACCTGGCGCACTTCGTAATCGATCATCGTCAGCGCCTTGCCGTCGCCGACGATCAGCAGCGGCACGCCCTTTTGATATTGGAAGCGCACCTTGCCCGGCTGCTTGAGCGTCAGCGTGCCGGTCAGCGTGCCGCCGTTGCGGTCGATCTGCGCGAAATCGGCGATCATGCTGCCGACCGCCTGCAAATGCTGGCTGATCTGGGCGAGCGGCGCCGGAGCCTGCGCGGCCGCCGGATCGGGAACCAGCGCGATCGAGATTACTGGCGCTGCGGCAAGCGCAAGCGCGACAAAACGGTTCATCATATTCACTCCGTCCATCCTGTGGCGCGCTGTGGGGGACCGCCCTTGAATGCGCCGTGAACTGGCTGGGTTCCAGATCCCTCCGGGACGGGAGGATCCGGTCTAGATCGGATGGCCCTCGGGATCGATCAGCACTTCGCGGCGGCCGACGTGGTCGGGCGTGCTGACCTTGCCCTCTTTCTCCATCCGCTCGATCAGCCGCGCGGCATTGTTGTAGCCGACGCGCAGCTGGCGCTGGAGATAGGAGGTCGAGGCCTTCTGGCTCTCGGCGACCGTTTGCACCGCCTTGCGGTAAAGCTGGCTTTCGGCGTCGTCGTCGCCGGTCGGCTGGCCCTCGAACATGTAGCCGCCGTCCTCGGGCTCCTCGGTCACCGCCATCACATATTCCGGGCTGCCCTGGGTGCGCCAGAAATCGGCGACCGCGCGCACTTCCTCGTCGGAGACGAACGGCCCGTGGACTCGCGCGATCTGCTTGCCGCCCGGCATGTAGAGCCTGTCGCCCTTGCCGAGCAGCTGCTCGGCGCCCTGCTCGCCGAGGATCGTGCGCGAATCGATCTTCGATGTGACCGAGAAGCTGATCCGGGTCGGCAGATTGGCCTTGATCACGCCGGTGATGACGTCGACCGACGGCCGTTGCGTCGCCATGATCAAATGGATGCCCGCCGCGCGCGCCTTTTGCGCGAGCCGCTGGATCAGGAACTCGACCTCCTTGCCGGCGGTCATCATCAGATCGGCGAGCTCGTCGACGACGACGATCTGCGGCAGGACCTCATATTCGAGCTCCTCCATCTCATATTGGGGCTG
>JAQGLH010000100.1 GCA_028293005.1 Alphaproteobacteria bacterium | reverse complement strand
TGTCGAGATTGCGCTCGACCACCATCTGGGTCGCGATTCCGGCATGATCGGTGCCGACTACCCACAAGGCATCTTTGCCCTGCAGGCGCGCGTGGCGGATCAAGATGTCCTGCAGCACATTGTCGAGCGCATGGCCGATATGGAGGCTGCCGGTGACGTTGGGCGGCGGAATCACGATCGTGAACGGCTCGGCCTGCGGCCGTTCGGGGCGGAACAGCCCCTCCTCCTCCCAATGCGCATACCAGCGCGTCTCGATGGCGGCGGGGTCGAAGGTCTTTGGCAATAGGGTCATGGCGAGAGCCGCTTAGACGAAGCGCGCGCGGGCGGCCAAGCGCAATCGGCGCAAGGCCGTTCGATCGGACCAGGAAAAGGCTCCGGGTCGTCACGCCGTCCGCGAACGACGGAGTTTAGAAGTGCTGCGCCTAGAAGTTCTTGCCGGTGATGCGGGCGATCTCGCGAGTCACCAATTCCTCGACCAGCTCGGGAAGATGCTGGTCGAGCCACACTTTGAGCATCGGGCGAAGCATGTCGCGCACCACGGCCTCCAGCGGCCCGTGAGCGATGTTCGGCAACGTGTCGCCTTGCTCGTGCACCGCGGCAAGCGCGGCGAGCGCCTGGCGGCTCGCGGCTGCGGCGTTGGACGAAACCAGCCCATCCGCGCCGGCGGTCATCGGCTCGTTGAGCTCGAGAACGTCCTCTTCCTCGGGATCCGGGCCGAGGTCGTCGATTTCCCCTTCGCCGCGCAATTCGCCGTCGCTTCGCCGGCGCGACTGCCGCACCGATGCGGAGCGATTATCCTCCGCGATCACGCGCTTGATGGAGGCGAGTATCTCCTCCATCGACGGGTCCTGATTAATATCCCCCATAATGAGCGCCTTATCGCTTATTCGAAGTTGCGTGTCACGGAGTGTTTGCAGGCGGCACGGCCGCAGCCGTTCCCGGACCGACGGTGCGCGTCGCGACCGGCTGCGGCGTCGGATCGTCGCCCCAATCGGAGATGCGGCGCGACACCCGTCGATAGTTCGCGATCGGATTGTAGAGCGCACCGCCGTCGAGGTTCAGATGCTCCATCTCCGCCCGTCCCATCGCGTTGAGCAGGGCGAAGCCGGCGACATAAGCATCGTGCCGAGCGCTCACCAAAGCCACCTGGCTGTTGAGCAATTCCTGCTCGGCATTGAGCACGTCGAGCACGTTGCGGGTGCCGACGCCCTGCTCGGCCCGCGTTCCCTCGAGCGCCAGCCGATTGGCATCGACCGCCGTCTGATTCGATCGAATCGCCTGCTCCGCAGCCTGATAGGTGGAGAAAGCGGCACGGGTCTGGGCGACGACACCGCGTTCCACCCCAATACCCTGTTCGATGAATTGGCTCTGGATCGCCTGCGACTGACGGACGCGCGCGCCCACCGATCCGCCCTGATAGAGCGGAACGCGCGCCTGAACGCCGATGCCGGTGCTGGTCTGGGTGTTCGAGATCCCGGTCCCGCCGAACTGCCTGTCGGCGGTGCCCAGATAATCGACATAGCTGCCGTTGGCGATCGCGGCGACGGTTGGCAGCCGCCCGGCGCGGGCGACCGACACATCGAGGCCGGCGGCGCGGATCTGCTGACTGATCGCAGTCAGATCGGGATTGTTGGCGAGCGCGATGTCGACCGCCTGCTCGGGCGTCGCCGGCAGCGGCGGAAGCGGTGGCGGCGGCTCGAGCTCGCCGGGCAGCTTGCCGATCACGCGCCGATAATTTTCCTCGCTCCCGTCCAATTGCCCTTCGGCCAGCGCAAGATTGCTGCGTGCAAGCGAAAGCCGCGCTTCGGACTGCGCGACGTCGGTGCGGGTCAGGTCGCCGACCTCGAAACGATCGCGGCTGGCCTGGAGGTTGGTCTCGAGCACCTTCACCTGATTGCTGTTCAAGGTGACGATCGAGCGGTCGCGGATCACGTCCATATAGGCGCCGACCGCCTCGGTGAAGACATCGCCCTCGGTCGCCTTCAGATTGGCGCGACCCGCCTCGACGCGGGCCCGTGCCGCGCCGATCTGGTTGCGCACCGCGCCGCCGCTGAACAACGGATAGCTGACATCGACGCCGGCGCTGAGATTCTTGCCATTGCCGCCGCCGGTGCGGGTGAGATCCTGGTTGAAGCCGGCGGTGCCCGACAGCTGCGGACGTCCGGCCGAACGTGCCAACGCGACGCCCTCGTCGACCGAACGGAGCTGCGCGCGCTGCGCGGTGATGACGGGATTGCTGTGATAGGTCTGGATCAGCGCTTCGCGAAGCGTGTCCGCCTCGGCTGCTCCGCCAAGCAGCAGGGCGCCCGATCCCGCCGCGGCGAGCCAGCGGCGTCGTATCTCGCTGCTCCGCTGTCGCAACGCCTGCACCCGACCCCGCTAAGAAACTGAAAGCGCGCGGCTTGAGGAAGCCGGGAACGACTGCGGCGGCGGTGTCCGAGAAGGCCTTCATGCCGAAGCCCTCGCCGGCACGGCGGCCAATAGCGAGCCGCTGAACCCCCTGCTCGACGAGGCCGGACGCGAGCCGCCCACCCTCCGCCAGCTGGTCTATGAGCGCGCCAGGCACATGCTCGACCGCGCCGTCGATCAGGATCAGATCATAAGGCGCGCCGTGCTTGTAACCTTCGACGAGCGGACCCTCGATCACAGTGACGCCGGTCCCGGCCAGCGCGGTCATTGCGCGCTCCGCAAGCGCCTCATCCTCTTCGACCGCGACGACGTAGCCGACCAGCCGGGCGAGCACCGCGGCGGCATAGCCGGTGGCCGCACCGATCACCATAGCCCGCTCGCCCGATTGAGGCGCAGCTTCAGTGAGCAGCTTGCCAAGCGCCATCGGAGAATTAAGCTGGCGTCCGCCGCCGAGCGAGACCAGGGCATCGGCATAAGCGATCGGCGCCAGCTCGGGCGGAACGAAGCGCTCGCGCGGCACCGCGCCCATCGCCGCGAGCACGCGCGGATCATTGACGCCGGTAGTCCTCAACTGGCTCGCGACCATCGCTCGGCGCATCTGTTCGAAATTATGCTCTGACATGTCCTTGAGCCTATTCGCACAACTGTCTTATGGATACAATACAGCAAAGCTGTCTCGCGGCTTTTATCGGCAAGGGTGGTCGAGGCCAAGCGCCAAGTCTCGAAGGCACCACTTCGGAGTTATCTACTTCGCAGGTTTCGACATTGTTCCAGAGGGTTGAGACCGTGATCTACCGCCGGCATTCATGTGCAAACCGTTGTCCTGATGCGGTTGCGGTGGTGGTCGAGTTGGACTAAGGCGCGGGGGGTAGGACCGGGCTGGGGTGCCCAGGGCTTGAAGTAGAGACAAGAGAGAGGATGAGCGCGATGTCGCAAGTGACCGAGCTGGGTTATATGGGGCTGTCCATATCGAACGTTGATGCGTGGAAGGATTATGCGGCGTCGATCGTCGGCATGGAGATCGTCGACGAGGGTGAGGGCGACCGCATCTATCTGCGGATGGACAAGTGGCATCACCGCCTGACGCTGCACATCGATGGCGGCGATGACCTGGCCTATATCGGCTGGCGGGTTGCGGGTCCGTCCGAGTTCAACGAGCTGGTCGAGAAGCTGCGGCTCAACAACCTCGACATTCGCGTGGCGTCTGAGGAGGAATGCACCGAGCGGCGTGTTCTGGGCCTGGCCAAGACGGTCGATCCGGGCGGCAACCCGACCGAGATCTTCTATGGTCCGCTGGTCGACAACTGGCGTGCGTTCCATCCGGGGCGGCCGATGTTCGGCAAGTTCATGACCGCCAAGGAAGGCATCGGCCACTGCATCTTGCGCCAGGACGACATTCCTGCCGCGGTGCGCTTCTACGAGATGCTCGGCCTCACCGGTTCGGTCGAGTACAAGCTTCCGCTTCCCGGCGGCATGGTGGCGCAGCCTTATTTCATGCACGTCAACGGGCGCCAGCATTCGGTGGCCTTCGGGCTTGGGCCGATGAAGAAGCGGATCAACCATTTGATGCTCGAATATACCGATCTCGACGATCTGGGTGTGGCGCACGACATCATCCGCCAGCGCAAGATCGACGTTGCGCTGCAGCTGGGCAAGCATTCGAACGACGAGGCCTTGACCTTCTACTGCGCCAACCCGTCGGGCTGGCTGTGGGAGCTGGGCTGGGGCGCCAAGAAGGCGGACAACCAGCAGGAATATTACAGCCGCGACATTTTCGGCCACGGCAACGAGGCCGCGGGCTACGGGATGGACATCGAGCTCTAGGGGCTCGACTTTCAGGGACGATCGACGCCGGGCTTTGGGTCCGGCGTCGCAATGACGATTGCGAGAAGGACGTTATGAGTGAGCTGGTTCGCCTGTGCCGGGTGGATGAGGTGAAGGACGGCGAGCCGGTTGCGGCCCATGTCGCCGGGCTTCCGCCGTTTGCGGTTTATGATGTCGGGGGCACTTATTATGTGACCGACAACATCTGCACGCACGGCAATGCGATGCTGACCGACGGCTATCAGGACGGCGGCACGATCGAATGCCCGTTCCATGGCGGTGCGTTCGACATTGCGACGGGCGCCGCGACGGTGTTCCCGTGCCAGGTCCCGCTCAAGACCTACGCAGTCGAGGTCGACGACGGCTGGATCGCGATCCGGCTGGCCGCAGAAGCGGCGGCCTGAGCATGGGTGTCGCAATGGCTTTCGACAAGGCGACGGCGCGCGATCTTCACCAGGAGGTCGAGGATCTGGTGGCGCGCCATGCCGAGCTGATCGACGAGGACCGTCTCGAGGAATGGCCCGATCTGTTCACCGAGGACTGCGTCTACAAGATCATCGCGCGCGAGAACATGGACCGCGGCCTGCCGATCGCGGCGATCTTCTGCGACAGCCGCAAGATGCTGGTCGACCGGGTGGTCTCCTTGAGGCAGGCGAACATCTACCCCACCCACCATTATCGCCACATCCTGAGCACGACGCGGGTGCACGAGGTCGAGCCCGGCCTGGTTCGCGCCCGCACCAACTATGTCGTGTTCCAGACCCGCAACAACGGCGAGACGTCGATCTACAACGCCGGGCGTTATCTCGACGAGATCGTGCGCGGCGAGGATGGCCAGCTTCGCTTCAAGTCCAAGCTCGCGGTGTTCGACACCAACCGCATCGATACCTTGATGGTGCGGCCGATCTGAGTGATTTCAAGTCGCCTGGCGGCAGCCGGCGACTGGAGATCACGCGAAGTAAAGAAAGCTGGCGTCGCGGTCGTCGATCGGATCGAGGCCCGCTCGCCTGAAGGAGGAACCAATGGATATTGCCAACCCGCAATCCGCGCCCGAGAACCTTGCCGACGAGGGCCCCGCCTGCCGGGTGAGCTACAAGGTGTTCACCGACCGCGAGATCTACGACCGCGAGCAGGAGACGATCTTCCGCGGCGAGACCTGGGGGTTCGTCGCGCTCGAGGCCGAAGTGGCCAACGCCGGCGATTACAAGACCACCTTCATCGGCGACACGCCGGTGATCGTCACGCGCGACGAGACGGGTGCGATCAACGTCGTCGAGAACCGCTGCGCGCACCGCGGCGCCTTGGTCTGCCGCGACTTGCGCGGCAACGCGCCGAGCCTGGAGTGCGTCTATCACCAATGGGCCTATGATCTGACCGGCGGTCTGATCGGCGTCCCGTTCCGCCGCGGCATCCGCGGCCAGGGCGGCATGCCGCCCGGGTTCGACATGAAGCGCCACAGCTTGCCGCGGCTGCGCGTCGAGACGATCTGCGGGATGGTGTTCGCCACCTATTCGCAAACCGTCGAGCCGCTGCGCGACTATCTCGGCCCGCTCGCGATCGAGCATATCGAGCGGATCATGAACCGGCCGATCAAGGTGCTTGGCGACCAGCGCCAATATATCCACGGCAACTGGAAGCTCTATGCGGAGAACACCCGTGATCCCTATCACGGCAGCCTGCTCCACCTCTTCCACACGACCTTCGGGCTGTACCGCTCGACCCAGCAAGGCGTGAGCCGGATGGACGAGTCCAAGCGCCACTCCCTGCTCTATGCGATCGCGGCATCGAACGACGAGAGCGCCGACAAGGAAGTCTATGGCGACTCGCGCACGTTCGACACCGGCTTTGCGCTCCAGGACCCCTCGCTGCTCAAGAGCCGCAAGGAGTTCGACGACGGCATCACCTTGGTGATCCTGGCCTTGTTCCCCAACGTCATCCTCCAGCAGATCTCGAACACGTTGGCGGTGCGCCAGATCGTGACCCACGGTCCCGATGCGTTCGAGCTGGTCTGGACGCAGTTCGGCTATGCCGACGAGGACGAGGAGCTGACCAACATCCGCATCAAGCAGTCGAACCTGATCGGACCGGCCGGAGTGATCTCGATGGAGGACGGCGAAGAGGTCGAGATCGTGCCGCAGGCGGTGGTCCGCGCCCAGGACGATCACAGCTACATCGCCATGGGCGGCGGCCGTGCCGACGATGCCGACCACCTTGTCACCGAAGGCGCCATCATCGGCTTCTGGCAAAACTACAACCAGCTGGTCG
>JAQGLH010000077.1 GCA_028293005.1 Alphaproteobacteria bacterium | reverse complement strand
AATCGTGTCGATCGCGCTGATCGTCGGCGGCATCGCGATCCTGCTGATCGAGCGGTTCGTCAAGCCGGGCAACATCAACGGCGTCGCCGATATCCCGCTGGGCCGCGTGATCGGCATCGGCTTCATTCAATGCCTGGCGATGGTCCCCGGGGTGAGCCGTTCGGGCGCGACGATCCTCGGCGCGCTGGCGCTCGGCGTCGAGCGGCGCACCGCCGCCGAGTTCAGCTTCTTCCTGGCGGTGCCGACGATGCTCGGCGCCACCACGCTCGAGCTGGCCAAGAACCATGCGCAATTGACCAGCGGCACCGGCGTCGGGCTCGATTCGATCGCGGTCGGCTTCGTGATCGCGTTCATCGTCGCCCTGGTCGTGATCAAGGGGTTCGTCCATTTCGTCTCGCGCCACGGCTTCTCGCCGTTCGGCTGGTACCGGATCGTCGCCGGCGCCGCCGCTTTGGTCTGGCTCGGATCGCGGTAGGACAGCCAATGCCGCGGGCCAAATCGGTTTCGCCGCGCTGGGCGTTCAGCCAAGGCTCATTACCAAGCGCCCATGGCAACGCTCGCATGCCCCGTGCGTTGTGCGGCTGCGCTCACCATGTCTTGCCGAGGAGATTCGCCTTGCGCCTGTTGCTTGCCGCCGCTGCTGTCGCCTTCGCCGTGCCTGTCGCCGCGGCTCCGCGTGCCGATCATTCCGACTATTATTCCGACGAGGCCGTCGCGAACCTCCCCTCGCCCGCAGCAATCGACGATGCCGGCCGCGCCGTCGACCGCGCGATGGGCGCGATCATGAACGTACCGATCGGCGAGGTCGTCGAAGCGGTCGATCCCGGCCGCGATCCGCGCCGACGCGACGAGACGTTGGGCGACATGGCCTCGCGCGACGATCCCTATTTCGAGCAGCGGATGCACGGCTCGGTCGCGGCGGCGACCGCCGGCATGGGCGTGATGATCGAGCGCCTGGCGGTGCTTGCGCCGGCGCTGCGCGCGACGATGCGCGACGTCGAGCGGCGGGTGGACGACGCGACCCGGGACCTGCCCGGGCTCGAGCGCGACTGACGGGCGCGACTGACAGGCCGGGCCGGCCATCCTTTGGGTGGGCCGTCCTTTGGGTAGACTATCCTTTGGGTGGACTATCCTTTGGGTAGACGGGGCGCGGACGCGCGTTAATAGTCCGCGCGCATGTGGCAGCTCTACCAATTCCCGCTCTGTCCCTTCTCGCGCAAGGTGCGCCTGATGCTCGCCGAAAAGGGCATCGCGCATGAGATGGTGCGGGAATCGCCTTGGCTGGCGCGCGACGAATTCCTCGATCTCAACGCCGCCGGCCAGACGCCGGTGCTGGTCGACGAGAGCAAGGGGATCGTGCTGATCGATTCGGCCGCGATCTGCGAGTATTTCGAGGAGACGATCGAGAAATCGCCGATGATCCCGGGGACCGCGCTCAACCGCGCCGAGGTCCGCCGGCTCGTCGCCTGGTTCGACGACCGGCTTTACGGCGACGTCGTCAAGCCGCTGATGGACGAGCGGATGCGCAAGCGGCTCGTCAATCGCGATCCGCCCGACACCAAGGTGCTGCGCGAGGCGATGAAGGTCGCCAACAACCATCTCGATTATATCGACTATCTGCTCGACCATCGCCGCTGGCTCGGCGGCCCGGTGCTGAGCCTCGCCGATCTCACCGCCGCCGCGCATCTCTCGGTCGCCGATTACCTCGGCGGGCTCGACTGGCGCGGCCACAAGCAGAGCGTCGACTGGTATGCGGTGATGAAATCCCGGCCGAGCTTCCGCTCGTTCCTCGGCGAGCGCATGGAGGTGATCACTCCTCCGCTGCACTACGACACGGTCGATTTTTTCTAGTCGTCCCCGGCACGGCGAGGAACGGACATCACTCCGCCATCGCTTCACCCGAGCCGCCGACTTCCGCGGGAAAGTCCCTGAACTTGGGGAGGCCGTCCTTCATCGGCAGCACGGTCTCGGCATAATTGAGGTGCACGCCGGGCTGGAAGTCGAGCGTCGGGATGGTCGCGGCGAAGACGTCGACCATCCCCAGGCTCGGATGCGTGCTCATCAAATGGCCGCCGCATCTGGTGCAATATTGGCGCTGGCTGAAAGCGCTCTTCTCGAACGTGCCGATATGCTCCTGGCCGGACGTGACCTTGACCGCATCGGGCTTCCACAAGCTGAAGGCATTGACCGGGCCTCCGGACCAGGAGCGGCACGAGCCGCAGCGGCAATAGCCCATCGCTTCGGGTTCCCCCGAGACCTCGATCCGCACCGTGCCGCAGAAGCATTCTCCTTCGTGAGTGGTCATCTCTCCCTCCTCATCGCAAGCGCTTGGCCGTGACGAAATAGTCGAGCGCCTTGTTCTCCGACAGCGAGAAGCCGCGCATCGGATCGTAGCGGAGACCGGTGACGTCGATCACCTCGAGCCCCGCGTCGGCGAGCAGGGCGCAAAGCTCCTCGGGCGTCAGGAACTTCTGCCAGTCGTGCGAGCCCTTGGGGATGCGTCCCAGGCCCTCGCCCAGCACGATCATCAGCAGCCGCGACAGACCGGTGCGGTTGGGCGTCGACAGGATCAGCAGCCCGTCGGGGCCGAGCGCTTCGGCAAGCCCGATCACGAACTTGCGCGTATCGGCGACATGCTCGATCACCTCCAGCGAGGTGATCAGGTCATAGTGCCCGGCCAGCAGCTCGACGCCGCCGACCCGATAATCGATCTCGAGCCCCTGCCCTTCGGCATGCGCCCGCGCGGCGGCGATATTCTCGGGCGCGGCGTCGATCGCGGTGACGTCCGCGCCCAGCCGGCGCAGCGGCTCGGCGAGCAGGCCCGCGCCGCAGCCGACGTCGGCGGCGCGCCGCCCGGTC
>JAQGLH010000069.1 GCA_028293005.1 Alphaproteobacteria bacterium | reverse complement strand
CGATGCCGGTGATCGCGGAGCTGCACGGCGCCATGCTTCGCGACTATGGGGGGCATGGCGCGCCACTGCTGGTCGTCCCCTCGCTGATCAACCCGCCCAACGTGCTCGACCTCGACGCGGAGCGATCGCTGCTGCGCTGGCTTGCCGGGCGCGGCCACCATGTGCTGCTGCTCGATTGGGGCGACGACAGCGTGCGGCGCAGCGACATGTCGGTCGCCGATCATGTCGAGGCGATCGTCGTTCCAAGCATGAACGAGATCGCCGAGCCGCCGCTGTTGCTCGGCTATTGCCTCGGCGGGACGATGGCGGTCGCGGCGGCGGCGCTCGCTCCCGCCCGAGCGGTGGCGACGATCGCCGCACCCTGGCATTTCGCCGGCTATCCGGCCAAGGCGCTCAAGATGATGGGCGACGTGTGGGCGGCGGCGCAGCCAAGCGTCGACGCGCTTGGCGTGCTGCCGATGGAGGCGCTGCAATCGGCCTTCTGGTCGCTCGATCCCGCGCGCACGGTCGCCAAGTTCGAGGCGTTCGCCGAAATGGCGCCCGGCAGCCCCGAAGCACAGGCGTTCGTGAGGCTCGAGGATTGGGCGAACGACGGTCCGCCGATCAGCGCCGCGGCGGCACGCGAGATGTTCGAGGAGTTCTTCGCGGCAGACCGGCCGGGCCGCGGCGACTGGACGGTGGGCGGCAGGGCGATCGATCCGGCCGCGCTCGCCTGCCCGCAACTGCATATCGCCTCGACCAGCGACCGCATCGTACCGCACTCCAGCGCGGTCCGCAGCGGAGATCAGATGGCGCTTGCCCAAGGCCATGTCGGGATGGTCGTCGGCGGACGCGCGCGCAAGGCATTATGGCAACCGCTCGCCGCCTGGCTTTCGCTCCAGTTCGCCAGCTGATAGGGCGCAACCCTCGCTTTCTTTCGGGAGAATATCATTGGTCGATGTCGTCATCACTGCTGCCAAGCGCACGCCGGTCGGTGCGTTTCTCGGCACCTTTGCCGCCACCCCCGCGCACGAGCTGGGGCGAGTGGCGATCGAGGCGGCACTCGACCAAGCATCGGTATCGCGCGACGAAGTGTCCGAAGTGATCCTGGGCCAGGTGCTGACCGCTGCTCAGGGCCAGAATCCGGCGCGGCAAGCCGCAATGGCGGCGGGACTCGCCAAGGAAATTCCGGCGTGGGGCCTCAATCAGGTCTGCGGGTCGGGGCTACGCGCGGTCGCGGTCGGCGCGCAATCGATCATGGCCGGCGATGCCCGCATCGTCGTCGCGGGCGGGCAGGAAAGCATGAGCCTGTCGGCGCATGCGCAGCACCTGCGCGCCGGAGCTAAGATGGGCAATGTCGAACTGGTCGACACGATGATCAAGGACGGTCTGACCGACGTCTTCAACCAGTATCACATGGGCATCACCGCCGAGAATCTCGCCGAGCAATATCAGATCACGCGGGACGAGCAGGACCGCTTCGCCACCGCATCGCAGAACAAGGCCGAGGCGGCGCGGCGCGACGGACGCTTCGCCGACGAGATCGCTCCGGTAACGGTCAAGAGCCGCAAGGGCGAGACGATCGTCGATCGCGACGAGTTCATCCGTGACGGGGTCGAGCTCGCCAGCCTCGCCGGGCTGCGGCCGGCGTTCAAGAAGGATGGCAGCGTCACCGCCGGCAATTCCTCCGGCATCAACGACGGCGCGGCGGCGATCGTGCTGATGTCTGGCGAGGATGCGGGCCGGCGCGGCGCGAAGGTCCTCGCCCGCATCAAGAGCTTTGCGTCGGCGGGCGTCGATCCATCGATCATGGGCATCGGCCCGGTTCCGGCGAGCCGGCGCGCGCTCGAGAAGGCCGGCTGGACGATTGCCGATCTCGACCTGATCGAAGCCAATGAGGCGTTCGCCGCGCAGGCGCTCGCGGTCGGCAAGGAGCTCGGCTGGGACGCCGCCAAGGTCAACGTCAACGGCGGTGCGATCGCGATCGGCCATCCGATCGGCGCGTCCGGCGCGCGGGTGCTGACCACCCTCCTCTACGAGATGCAGCGCCGCGATGCCAAGAAGGGCCTCGCGACCCTGTGCATCGGCGGCGGGATGGGCATCGCCCTGTGCGTCGAGCGCGACTGATCCGCCCTGCCCTGCTCACCCGTCGTCCGGCGAGAGCCGGGATCCAGGCCTAACGAGACCGCCCTTCGCTGCACGTCGGGAGAATGGAGCCCAGCCAGCGCCGGGCCGACAGATCGGGATCTGGTGAGCACGAGGATCTGCCCGATCAGGCGTGCAGCGCAGCGGCGCTGTGCCAATTCTCGCCGTCATAGGTGAAGCGCGCCGGCGGGCCGCGCCTGAACGCCTCGCCCTCCCAAGCATAGACGGCGAGATCGATCCCATCCTTGCCCGCTTCGATCCAGTTGAAGCTCTGCTGCTCGCCGCCACGCAGCCGCGTCGAAGTCGCGGTTCCGGCCTGGACGACCAGAGCCGGGCCGACATTGTCGACGACATCCCGCGCCGACTTCGAAAAAGAACGGTGAAAATGGCCGGCGAGCAGCAGGTCGACGCCGGCCGCGGCCGCGGCAAGCAGCGCGTCGCCGCTGCGCTTGGCGACCCGCGTCAGCGCGCCTTCCTCGCCGAGCGGCATCGCCAGCAGAGGATGGTGCGTCACCAGCACCCGCAGCCGGTCTCCCGCATTCACGAACGAGTCGCGGATGCGCTGCATCTGATCGTGGGAGATGCTGCCGTGCTTGAGCGTCAGCGACCGCGCGGTGTTGATGCCGAGCACCGCCAGCTCGTCATTCTCCCAATAGGGGCAGAGATCGTCGGCAATGAGTCGCCGGTAGCGGTCGAGCGGCCGCGCGAAGCGGCGTAGAAAGTCGTAGAGCGGCACGTCGTGATTGCCGGGCACGACGAGCACTTCGTGCCCCTGCCGCCTCAGCCGTTCGAGGAACTCGCCGGCGAGCCGAAATTGGGCGACCCGTGCACGCTGGGTGAGGTCGCCGC
>JAQGLH010000063.1 GCA_028293005.1 Alphaproteobacteria bacterium | reverse complement strand
ATGAAGGAATTCGTCACCCGCCTGGAGCGGCTCTTGCTCGACGATGGCCAGCCTGGCGCGGCGGGGCTCGAACCGGGTGCGACCGCGGCTCGCTCCACAACCGGCAGGAAACCGATTGCCGCCACCTCGAAACCCGCTCCCGCCGACGCGCCTGCTCTCGGCGCGCTTCGCACGCCGCGGCTCGATGATAATGAAACGCTGGATCTCGTCGGCCTCGCGTGGGGCCCGGTCGTCAGCCGCGCCATACCGATCATCAACCTGGTGCTCTCGATATGGATCATCGTCTGGCTGATGGTCTTCGACCGCTAGAGCATTGCGCGAAAGGTGGGTACCGGCTTTTCGCAAGAAGCAATGCGGTGTCAAACGGTCATAGAGCAGGCTGCGATTCCCTCTCATCGCAGCCTGCTCTTGGTTCATTTCCGCAACGGGGATGGTCCTTTGCGGCCGCCGAGCGCAGAGGATGCGGGCGCGCCGTCAAATCCAATGGTCATAAGCGAGGGGCAATGAAAGCGTTGATGTCGATCCGGGCCGGAGGGCCCGAGAGCCTGCAATTGATCGACGTTCCGATGCCGGAGCCCGGCGCGGGCGAGCTGCGCGTCCGGATCATGGCCTGCTCGATCAACTACCCCGATGCCTTGATCCTCGAGGACAAATATCAGCTCAAGCCCGAGCGCCCGTTCGCGCCGGGCGGCGAGGTGGCGGGAATCGTCGACGCGGTTGGGCCGGGGGTCGAAGGATGGGCACCGGGCGATCGCCTGATCGCGATCACATTCTATGGCGGCCTCGCCGAATATGCCGTGGTCGCGGCAACCAACGCCTACCAGCTGCCGGCCGATATGCCCTTTGCCGAAGGCGCCGCGCTGCTGATCACCTACGGCACCACGATCCACGCTCTGGTCGACCGGGGCGAGATCGCGCCGGGCGAGACCTTGCTCGTGCTCGGCGCGGCGGGCGGCACCGGCGTCGCCGCGATCGAGATCGGCAAGGCGCTCGGCGCGAGAGTCGTCGCTGCGGTGTCGAGCGAGGAAAAAGCCGAAGCGGTCCGCCGTCTCGGCGCGGATTCGGCGATGATCTACGGCCGCGGCCCGTTCGACAAGGATGGCTCGAAGGCGCTCAGCGCCGCGTTCAAGGCGGCGGTGGGCCCAAACGGTGCCGATGTGATCTATGATCCGGTCGGCGGAGATTATGCCGAGCCCGCGTTGCGCGCGATCGCCTGGGAGGGCCGCTATCTGGTGATCGGCTTTCCCGCCGGCATCCCGAAGCTTCCGCTCAACCTGCCGCTGCTCAAGGGTTGCGACATCCGCGGCGTGCTGTGGGCGGGGTTGATGGCGCGCGACCCGAAACGCGTCAGCGAGCATGTCGAGCAGCTTTTCCGCTGGTGGAGCGAGGGCAAGATCCGGCCGAGCATCCAGCGCAGATTTCCGCTCGAGCGCGGCGGCGAGGCGATCGCCTGGCTCAGCGGCCGCAACGCGATCGGCAAGATTGTGGTCGAGGTCGCCGCGGATTAGTGTTTCGCGAGAAAGGATCGGCCGGCCGCGGCTTGGCCAGCCGATCTGCCTTTCCTCAGGCGGCGGCCATCATCGTGCCGCGTCGAGCCGCTTGCGGATGAAAGTGCCGATGTCCTTGATCGCCTTGCGCGCATCGGTGAGGCGATGGCCGAACATCTGGAAGTCGTGGATCTGGTCGGGCCAATATTGCCACTCGACCTTGACCCCGGCCGCACGCGCCGCGTCGGCCAGGCTCTTCGAATCGTCGTACAGGGCCTCGCGCTCGCCGATCTGGATCAGCATCGGCGGCAAGCCGCTGAGGTCGCCCTTGAGCGGCTGCAGCAGCGGGTTGTTGAGGTCCATGCCTGGAGCATAGCAGCCGGCCCATGCCGTGAGACCTTCGGTGGTGACGAGCGGATCGAGATCGGCCCTGCTCACCATCGATTCGCCCTGCAGCTCGAGATCGACCCACGGCGAGAGCACGGCCACGCACGCCGGGAGCGGAAGCCCGCGTTGCTTGAGCGCATGCAGGGTCGTGAGCGCCAGCCCGCCGCCCGCACTGTCGCCGGCGATCGCGATCGACGACGCATCATAGCCGTTGTCGAGCAGCCACTGGTAGCCGGCAACCGCATCGTCGAGCGCCGCCGGGAACGGGTGCTCGGGCGCCAGGCGGTAGCCGACAAGCAGCACGGCGGCATTGGCTTCCTGCGACAGCCGCTCGGCGAGGCCGCGATGCGAATCGATCGAGCAGACCACGAATCCGCCGCCATGGAGGTAGAGGATCGCTCCATCCTCCTGGGTGACGCCCTTGGCGGTGATCAGCTCGGCGTCGGCATCACCGAGCTGGATGCGCTTGCGTGTGCATTCGACATCGGTCTGATGGACGAAGAGCTTGTCGATCGCGCCGCGGATCGCCGCCAGCGGCGTCTCCGGCGTGAATGATTCGAACGTCTTCTTGATGTCGTTGATGACCGCGTCGAGTTCCTTCACAATCCTCTCCTTCGCTGATCCGCAGTATCGCGGCGTGATCGCGAACTACTTTGTAATCGACCAGCGACGCACGGGCCAATCATTCTTGCCCCAATGATCGGCCGCCTGCCGCCTGAGCCATCGTTCTTCAGATCCGGCGAGGCGGCAGCCTTCGGTAGCGCGGATCGTCAACGGGTGGCGGCAGAGGCCGAAACCAGCCAGGCCTTGCCCGGCATCGTGACGCCGTTCGTGGGATCGTGATGCTTCTCGAACAAGCTTCTCATTTCGCGTGCAGCGGCAGCTCGAACCTCTTCGCCCTGTTCTGCGAGCGCCGGGCCGAATGCCAGGGCCGCAAGCGCGAAACGGACAGCTTGCTCGGGGCTGCTTCCCGGACCGCCCAAGGGGAGTATTTCGACCCGCTCTGAAATTTCGAGTCCGGAAAAGCCGGCATCGGTCAAAATCTCTTCCAGATAATCCAGGTCTTCGAACGCGAACGGTCCGGGCGCGCGTGGCACCCGGGGAGGAAGGTCGACATGATTGCGGGCGACATTGATCGTCTCCATCATCCACGGATTGTCGCGCGGCGGTCCCCAGACGGCGAGATCGATGCGTCCTCCCGCGCGCAGCAAAGAATGTAAATTGGTGAAAGCAGCGACGGGATCGTCGAAAAACATGCTGCCGAAGCGGGAAAACAGCCGGTCGTAGGGGGCATCGGGCAAGTGCACGGTCGCGGCGTCCGCGCAGAGAAAGCGGGCATTGCCGATTTCGCCCTCGGCCGCGCGGCGGCTGGCAACGCCAACCAGGTCCGGCGCGATATCGACGCCGAGCGCCATGCCGTCGGGAGCGACCGATCTGGCGATGGCGATCGTCGTCGTGCCGCCGCCCG
>JAQGLH010000050.1 GCA_028293005.1 Alphaproteobacteria bacterium | reverse complement strand
GCCGCCCTCAGAAAGGACGCCCCAGTGGAACTCGTAATCCGCGCCTGGTTCTAAATCGGCTCCCTCGTGGTGTTGTTGTTGATCTTCATCGCCGACCTGGTGCTGGCGTATCGGCGGCCGCACATTCCGACTCCGCGAGAATCGGCCCTCTGGATCGGCTTCTACGTTGCCCTCGCGCTGGTATTCGCGCTGCTTCTGCTCCTTCTCGGCGACGCTGCTCACGCCGGCGAATTCGTCGCAGGCTGGCTGACGGAATACAGCCTCAGCATCGACAATCTCTTCGTCTTCGTGATCATCATGGCTCGGTTCTCGGTGCCGAAGAGCTCGGCAAAGCCGACGATCGCATTGAGCGGCGTGCGCAGCTCGTGGATCAACTGGCGCAGCGCGTCGGCCGAGACGTCGGTGCCGAACAGGCCGGATGGGCTGGCGTCGGTTGAGCGCGCCCGCGCGACCTCGTCGACCCGCGGCCGGCGCGCGCTGCCGCGGTAGCCGAGGAAGCTGCCGCGACGCGGATCGAAGAACGGAACGCCCGAGATCCGCCAATCGCCCGAGACCGCGCCGGCGCCGACGACGCTGAATCGTGCGTCGCGGAACGGCGCGCGCTTTTCGAATGCGCCCGCCGCCTGGCCGTCGACTCCGAAATGACCGCGATCGGCGATGACCGCGATCGTCTGGCCGATCAGCGGGCCGCGCGGCGCGTCCTCGACCCAGACGATCACGCCGTCGGCCCCGGTCTCCCACCGGAACGACTCGATCTGCGGGATTGCGGACCGCGCGATCGCAGCTTCGTCGCGTTCCCCTTCCGCTTCGGCGCGCTGTTTCTCCTCCCGAAACGCCTCGATGCGCGCGACCAGCTCGCGGATCTGCGCCTCGCCGCCTTCCGTAGCCGGATTGAGGCTGGCGCCGCCGACGCGCATCGCTTCCGGCGCGATCGTCCCCGACAGCACGAAGTCGCTCGATCCGAACGCGCCCAGCGCCTGGGTGACCTCGGACGGCAGATCGCGGCGGTGCCGCAAAAGCGCGCGCGCGGTCGGGCTCATCGCCGGCAGCACGTCGAGCCATTCGTCGGCCGACAGCCGCGCGGTGCTGATGATCGGCGTCGCGATCGCGGGATGGTCCTCGCCGAAGAAGCGGATCAGGAGCGGCGAGACGCGGCGGCCGGAGAGAGCGCGCGCGATATCCTTGCGAACCCGGCCGTCGATTTCGCCGCGGTGCAGACGTAGGAAAGCGAGCGCCTCGTCGACCTCACGGCTGGGGAGATGGTCGCGGCGCTGCGCCAGGAGATCGACAAGCTGGCGCCATTTCGCCCCACGCGCCGCGGCATTAGCCGCCGGCTGCGCCAGCACCGTCGCGAGCGTATCGTCGAACCGAACCAGTGCTCCACTCCCTCCAGGACGAAGGCAGGAGTTGCGCCTCCCGCTTGCGCAGCACGAGGCGAGTCCGCCGAGCGACGCCCTCGATCGTTAACGCCGCTCTAACCTTCGCGAAAGCGGCAATGAAGGGCCGTTGCAATATGGGACGTGCGAAAAACGCGGCCGCGCGACTCTTGGGTCGTGCGCCTCGACCTCGACACCGCCTGTCCGGGATCAGGGATCACCACGGCAGAGCCTCGATCTCTGCGATGGTGGTGCCGCCAGGATGCGGGACCGCCCATCCACGAAAAAGGGGGCGCCGGCCTGCGCCGACGCCCCCTTCTGGACGGCTTTCGCCAGGTCAGGCGCGCTGCGACAGCCACAGCAGCCAGAAATTCGCCAGCTCGGCGCGCGGGCCGGTGACGGCGCGAAACGCCGTTTCCGCGGCCGCTTTCTGGCCGGACATCGCGAGCGCCATGCCCAGGCGGGTGTTGGCGAGATTGGCGTCGACCGCACCCTTCTGGAGCGCGGTGCGATAGTAGGTGATCGCCTTGGCATAATCGCCATAGCCGTAATAGACATCGCCCAGATCGAGCGCGGCCGTGCCCGTCGCCGCGGCGCTGGCTTTCCTCTCGAGCCCGGGAAGCGTGCTCTTGTCCTCGGCGATCTTGCCCATCGCAGCCGTGCGCAGCTGCGCGAACGGCGCCTTGGTCGGCTCGAACATCTTGGCAGCGACGCCCTCGTCGAGCAGCGCCTTGACCTCGCCGGGGTAGCCCGACCGGTCGAGGGTATTGGCGAGCTCGGCATAGTCACGCTCGCCGGCGAGCGCCTTGGCCGCACGCATCAGACGGCGCGTGTCGAGCGTGGTCGTGCGATCCGGCTGCGCCAGCTCGATGTAGATCAGCAGCGCATCACGCCAATTGGTCGTGCTCGGATAAGCGGCGAGCAGATCGCGGCTGGCCTTGATGCTCTGCGGGGCGAGCTTGCCCTGGTAGGCAATAGCGAGCACCCGCTTGTACCAATTCTCGGGAACCGTCTGGCCCGCGGCCTTGCGAATGCCGATCGAGCGATCGAGCATGCTCACTGCCTCCGGATAGCGCTTCTGGCGGCTCCGCAGCTCGGCCAGGGTGGCAAGCGCGTCGGGATCGTTGGGGTTGAGCTGGATGAGCTGGTTCAGCGCCTGCTCCGCCTTGGCGAAGTTGTTCGCCTCGAACGCAAGCCCGGCCTGGTTCTTGTACAGCTCGGGCAGCGCGTCGGCTGGCGCCGAGCCGCTCGCGATCAGAGCGTCGATCGCCGCCGATTGCATCTGACGGTTGCTGGAGAGGCTGCCGAGCTGAAGCTGCAACGCCGCTACCGAGTAACGCGCGTCCGCGCCCTTCGCGGCGGCCTGCGCGGCCGCCAGCGCCGTCGTCGCGGCGGCGACATCCTTGTTCTGGACGGCGGTCTGGAGCGCCACCAGCGTTTCGCGTTCCGGCTTGCTCAAGGTGAGGCTGCGCTGCGCTGCTTTCTTCTGGGCAATCGCAGGTGTCGCAGTGACCAGCGAAGCACCGCACAACATAAGCGCCGCGCCAAGTGCAGCATGCGAAATCAACTTCATCGTAGCTCCCTCCTAATCGCGTCGCGCAACGGCGACCGCCATATCAAATTCACCAATCCGTGCCGCTCTCTAACGACAATCGCGGGGGCTTGCTAGGGCGCGCGGGCTGAACGCCTCTTGAACCGAAAGCGCCGGACGAAGGCTCGCAAAACCGCCGATCCGGACGCGTTTGTTTCCGGTTCCGACGCGCGCTTCGACCGACCAATTTGCCCCCGAAGGCCCCCCGAATTGACCAGCGGCGCGACGGCCATTACCCGACACTGGATGCTTGCCCTGATTTCCCCCGCCAAGACGCTCGATTACAAACGTTCGTTCCCGGATCTGACCGCCACCGACGCGCGCTTCGCGCGGCAAGCCGAGACGCTCGCGACGGCGGCGGCGACGCTCTCGCAGAAGAAATTGGCCGAGCTGATGCACATCTCGCCCGCTCTGGCGAAGCTCAACGTCGACCGGTTCCGCACGTTTGCCGAGCAGCCCCAACGGCCTGCGATCTTCGCGTTCGCAGGCGATGTCTATACCGGGTTCGAGGTGCACAGCCTCGACGAGGATGCGATCCTGTTCGCGCAGGATCATCTGCGCATCCTCTCGGGCCTTTACGGGCTGCTGCGCCCGCTCGACCGGATCAGGCCGTATCGGCTCGAGATGGGAACGCGGTGGGCACCGCGCCGCCGCGACCTCTACGCCTTCTGGGACGGAGCGATCGCCGAGCAGGTCGAGCAGGATCTGGAAGCCGCCGAAAGCCGGACCGTGATCAATCTCGCCAGCAAGGAATATTGGCAGGCGGTCGGCGCGCGCCTCGATCCGTCGATCCGCGTGATCGAAATCGATTTTCGCGAGCCGGGACCGGACGGTCCGCGCTTCAACACCTTCGCCGGCAAGCGCGCGCGGGGCATGATGGCGCGCTACATCTGTGAGCACCGGCTCGACTGCCCCGAGCAGCTCAAGGGCTTCGACAGCGACGGCTATAAGTATGACCCCGCCGGGTCGGACGATCGACGCTGGCGGTTCATGCGCGCCTGATCCTGCGACCGACCCAGCCGCGCGATCCTCGCCCGCAAGCTTGGATGAAATGCGGCTGATTTCGCGCGATTTCCCGCGTGGGTTCTCGCGCGCGCGTGTGCGCGCGGGGTGGCGCTGCCCGCCGCTATCGGCTAAGCTCGCCGTGCCTCGCGCCCGACGGGCGCTCCATCAGTGACAAATTCAGGAACGTAATTTGGCAAGCTCCGCGCCGCCGATCGACAGCAGCGACATTTCGCCCATCTCCATCTTCGAGGAGATGAAGACCTCCTACCTCGATTATGCCATGTCGGTGATCGTCAGCCGGGCGCTGCCGGACGTTCGCGACGGCCTCAAGCCAGTCCACCGACGCATCCTCTATGCGGCGCAGGAAAGCGGCTATATCGC
>JAQGLH010000029.1 GCA_028293005.1 Alphaproteobacteria bacterium | reverse complement strand
AGCGGCAGCCATCATCCGCCCACGCCTGCGCCGGCCGCGGCGCTCGGGCCCGGCGCCGCACCGGCCGCCGCAACCGGTTTGACTCCGCAGGTGATTGCGAGCAACCGTTGGGGGTCGGCATGTCCCCAAGGCGTGTGTCATGTCGAACTGTCCGCCCGGCGTTGCGTCTAACGATAATTGGGGGAGACAAGATGCTGCACATCCGAAATTTCGATCATCGCTTGATGGGTCTTGGGCTGGTTGTCTCCGGTGCGGCGCTGACGCTGTCGGGCTGCCAGGGGTCGGAAGCGCCGGCAGCCGCGGCCGAGGTCGCTCCGACGACGTCCGAATCGATGGCGATCGTCGGCAATGCCGAGGAAAATTGGAACTCCGGGGACGTGGCGAAGATCATGTCGCCGTACCAAGAGGGCGCGGTGATGATCGATGCGATGGCACCCGCGCCAAGCGTTGACCGCGCGGTCCAGGAGAAATGGACCAAAGGTTTTGCGGCGATGAAGCTCGATAGCCATCAGGTTCCCGATCGGCGCATCCAGGTCCTCGATGCCAAGACGATGATCGCGTCCGGAACGGCCACGTTCCAGAGCAGCACCCACGCCACCGCGAAGCCGGTCGTCGTTCGCTTCACCGACGTTTATCAAAAGCAGGACGACGGCAGCTGGAAGATCGTCCACGAGCATCTGTCCAACGTTCCGGCAGCAGTGGGCGCCGCGGGCTGACGCCTCTGGTTGCCGGCGTCCGAAGCTGAGGCTCGGCGCTGTCGCAATCCCATATTCTCTGCCGTTGGCGGCTGCCGGTGGCGGCTCTCGTTGGCAGCTGGCGTTGGCAGCTGGCGTTGGCAGCTGGCGATCGCGGCACCCCGACGCAGCCTCCCGCGACGCGCCAGGCGCTTGGTCGCGACCGATGATTAGGCGGCAGCACTGCACTCTTGACCTTAAGGCGAAGAAATCGATCGGTGCGGTCTTGCCGCACCGGCGCAACCGCAGCATCGTTTCCGCTGCGCCAGGAGAGAGGTGGTCGTGATTCGAAAGGCAGGATGGGTGCTGCTGGCGGTGTTCGCCGCAAGCGCGCTCGGAGTGATCGCCATGGCCCGCGGAGAGAGCGTCAACGCTCTTTGGATCGTCGCTGCCGCGATCTCGGTCTATCTGATCGCCTATCGCTTCTACGCGCTTTATCTGGCCAAGGTCGTCGTCGGTCTCGATCCCTCGCGCACGACCCCGGCCGTGCGCCGGGCGGACGGCCTCGATTATGTGCCGACCAACCGCTACGTCCTGTTCGGCCATCACTTTGCGGCGATCGCCGGTGCCGGTCCGCTGGTCGGACCCGTGCTCGCTGCGCAGATGGGATATCTGCCCGGCGTGTTGTGGATCCTCGCCGGCGTCGTGCTGGCCGGCGCCGTCCAGGATTTCATGATCCTGTTCATCTCGATGCGCCGCGACGGCCGCTCGCTCGGCGAGATGATCCGGATGGAGATGGGCCCGGTTCCGGGCACGATCGCGCTGTTCGGCGCTTTCATGATCATGGTGATCATTCTCGCGGTGCTGGCGTTGATCGTGGTGCGCGCGCTCGCGGGCAGCCCATGGGGGATGTTCACGGTCGCAGCAACCGTCCCGCTCGCCATCCTGATGGGGGTCTACACCCGCTGGATCCGGCCGCACCGGATCGGCGAGGTCTCGGTGATCGGCTTCATCGGCCTGCTGCTTGCGATCGTCTATGGCCAGAATGTCGCGGCCTCGACTGCGCTCGCGCCGTTGTTCACCTTCACCCCCGTCCAGCTCTGCTGGATCCTGATCGGCTATGGCGCGGTGGCCTCGGTGCTTCCGGTGTGGCTGCTGCTCGCGCCGCGCGATTATCTTTCGACCTTTCTCAAGATCGGAGCGATCGTCGCGCTCGCGATCGGCGTGCTGGTCATGGCCCCGCCCCTGCGCATGCCGGCGCTCACGATCTTCGCCGCCGGCAACGGGCCGGTCTGGGCGGGATCCTTGTTCCCGTTCCTGTTCATCACCATCGCGTGCGGCGCGGTCTCCGGTTTCCATTCGCTGATCGCCAGCGGCACCACGCCCAAGCTGATCGCGACCGAAGCCGACGCGCGCTTCATCGGCTACGGCGGGATGCTGATGGAAAGCTTCGTCGCGATCATGGCGCTGGTCGGCGCCGCGATCATCGATCCCGGCATCTACTTCGCGATGAACAGTCCGGCCGCCTTGCTCGGTGCCGATCCGGCGAGCGCCGCGGCAGCGGTCAGCGCGATGGGTTTCCCGGTGACGCCCGAGACGCTCGCCCAGACCGCGCGCGACGTCGGCGAGGCGTCGATCATCTCGCGGACCGGCGGAGCGCCCACGCTCGCGGTCGCAATGGCGCAGATCTTCAGCCATGTCATTGGCGGCAAGGCGATGACGGCCTTCTGGTATCATTTCGCGATCCTGTTCGAAGCGTTGTTCATCCTCACCGCGGTCGACGCGGGCACGCGCGCCGGGCGCTTCATGCTGCAGGATCTGATCGGCCTCGCCGTCCCGAGGTTCAGGGAGACCTCGGCGCTGGCCCCGACCTTGATCGCCACCGGCCTGTGCGTCTTCGCCTGGGGCTTCTTCCTCTACCAGGGCGTCACCGATCCGCTCGGCGGGGTCAACACGCTCTGGCCTTTGTTCGGCATCTCGAACCAGATGCTTGCCGCCGTCGCGCTGATGCTGGCGACGGTCGTGCTGTTCCGAATGAAGAAGGAGCGCTACGCCTGGGTCACGATCGTACCGGCGACGTGGCTCGTCGTCTGCACGGTCACCGCCGGGTTGCTCAAATTGTTCTCCGCCGATGCCAAGGTCGGGTTTCTGACCCACGCCGCGCTCTACGCCGACGCTGCCGCCCGGGGCGAGGTGTTGAAGCCCGCCAAATCGATGGCGGAGATGCGGCAGATCGTCTTCAACGATCGCATCGATGCGGCGCTTTGCGCGATCTTCCTCCTCGTCGTGATCTCGATCCTGTTCTACGCCATCCGCACCTGTCTCGAGGCCTATCGGATCAGTCGGCCGACCGTGCGCGAGGAGCCGGCCTTGGCGGCGGCGGAATGATGACCCGGATCAAAGTCCTGCTCGCCCTCGCGCGCGATACCGCGCGCCTGATGGTCGGCGTGCCATCCTACCAGGCCTATCGGCTGCATCGCGCCGAACGTCATCCGGGCGCGCCGGTGATGAGCGAGACCGAATTTTTCCGCAATCGTCAGGAAGCGCGTTACGGATCGGGCACCGGACGCTGTTGTTGACGCCAGGCGGTGCGGCTGGCTGACGCTCAGTCCGGCGATTTTGGTCGAACCAGCTGCCCTTCCCGCGCCTTGAAGAAGAATTGGCTCGCGACCAGCCAGCCCTTGATCGGCCGCAGCGGCAGCACGGTCGTGATGATCAGAATCGGCAGGCTGGTGACGAGATGCACCCACAGCGGCGGGCTGGCCATGATCTCGAGCATCAGGGTGAAGATGACGCCGGGGACGCAGGCGAACAATTGCACGAATACCGCCGGTCCGTCGGCCGGATCGGCGTAGGAATAATCGAGGCCGCACACCTCGCACCGGTCGCGCAGCGTCAGGAACCCCTTGAAGATATGCCCTTTCCCGCAGCGCGGGCACCGCCCGAGGGGCCCGGTCATGAACGGCGGCAGCTTTTCCCATCGCCGCCCGCTCTCGTCGACGAAGCGCAGGTCGTCCCTTTCTCGCATTTCATCCTCCGGAGAAGCGGCGCCCATAGCGTTCCCGACAGCACCGTCCAAGGGCCAAGCCCTCAACGAACCGGATCGCATTTGGAAGCATCGGCTCGGTGCAGCTGGCTGTTGCCAAAGCGCCGAACGCGCTTCATCAATACGGCCCCGTCGGTTTCGAACAACAACCAAATGAGGAGCAGGATATGCCGGCTTATTTCGTCGCGATGCGGGATTCATTGCAGGATCCCGAGGAAATGAAGATCTACAGCCCGAAGGCGAAAGCCTCGCTCGACCAGTTCGAATGGGCGATGCGGGCTTACGGCGGCAGGCTGAAGGTCCTCGAGGGCGATACGATCGAGGAAGTCGTGATCGTCGAATTCCCGAGCTTCGACAAGGCGCAGGAATGGTACGACAGCCCGGCCTATCAGGACGCTGTCCAGCACCGCTTCCGCGCAGCCAAATATCGGACCTTCATCACCGAAGGCCTCTGACCAACGCCGCGGGGCTCCGGCGCAACGTGCAGGAGCCCCGCGCTGCGGCGCCAAGTCGCCCGGCGCTGCGGTCGCAAGCGGCTCACCTCTTCGTCCCCGTTTCAAGCGCAGCGAGCTCGCTCCTCGGCCTAACCAAGCGAGCGCGCCGATGTCGAGGACTGGGGCCGATGTTCAGGTCTGGGAAAGTTCGCCGCCCTCACAGGGCCGCTTTCAGGAGCGAGCCGGCTTATGACGAAGGCGTTGTTATCGATATTGCTTGCCGTTTCGGCCGGAAACGCTCTCGCGGCGCCGGCTTTTGCCCAATCGGCCATTGCGCTCGGCGAGCGCCCGATCAAGCGGACCGAGGTGGTCGCGTTTGTCAAAAGGCAATTCGGCGAAATGGACTCCAATCATGACGGGCGCGTCGGACCCGCGGAATTCGCGGCGTTCCGCGCACGCCAGGGAAGCAAGAGCAAGCTCGGACTCGGCCATGTCGGAAGCCGCTGGTTCGAGAAGGCCGACGCCAATCGCGACGGTCGCGTGACCTTGCAGGAGGCGCAGGTCCGGCCGCTGCGGTTCTTCGACATGGCGGACGTCAACCACGACGGCACCGCGAGTATCGAGGAGCAATCGCTCGCACAAATTTTTCTCGGCAATTAGTCGCAGCCGAGCAACATGCTTTTCAGCAACGCGACCAGCTCGAGCGTTGCGATACCTGACGTGGCCGGCTCGCAGCTTGCCCGCTTAGAGCAGCCGCCTTATTGCCGCTTCATGCTTGGAACGCGCCTCATGCGATTCATGATCATCCTGGCGGTGCTTCTGGCGCCGCTCGGAATGATTGGCGGCACGCCTGCTTACGCGACCGCGAAACAAGCGCCGGCCGGGGCGATGAGCGATTGCGCGGGCATGCAGAAGCAGTCGAAAGATGAGCCCGCGCAGAGCCGCGACTGTATGATGGCTTGCGCGGCGATCCTTCAG
>JAQGLH010000359.1 GCA_028293005.1 Alphaproteobacteria bacterium | reverse complement strand
CAGCTGGCTGGTTTCGGGCTCGGTCTCGGCCGACGCGCTTTCGGACACGATCGGAGTCGCTCTGCCCGACGAGCGCGATTATTCGACCGCCGCAGGCTTCGCGCTGTCGGTGCTCAAGCATCTGCCCGAGACAGGGGAGCGCTTCCAACATGGCCGCTGGACGTTCGAGATCATCGACATGGACGGCCGCAAGATCGACAAATTGCTGGTGTGGGGCGGCGTCAAGGACAGCCACTGAGCCGCTTGTCGTGCCGGCTCTTGTCGTGACCGCACCGGCCTGATCGATGCGAGCGGAACCTGGCTGAACCGGTTCCGGGTCCAGTTTGTCTTCCTCGCCGTGCTTTCCGAATCGTCAGCTGATTCCAGCTGACTGGAAAGGACTCTAGCGCGCGCCGCTGCCGAGATTGCCGAACGTCACCTCGAAGCCCGCGGTGTCACCGCGCGCGAGATAGCCGGCCTGGTCGACCAGCCGATCGCGCGCGATGCGGCCGCGGAACTGTTCGAGCCTGGCATCGAGCGCCTCGATCTGGGCGGCGTTGAGCGCCGCGAGCTGATCGAAGCGAGTGATGCCCTGGTCATTGAGCTTGGCGGCAAGCTTGGGGCCGACGCCCTTGAGGGTCTGGAGATTGTCGGGCGGACCTGCCGCGGCCGCGATCGCGTCGTGGACATCGACTCCGAGCAACTCGCCGACAACGTCCGCGGCGGCTGCCGCTCCTTCATCGAGCACCGAATCGCCTTGATCCTGGCGCGGTGCGGGGGCCGGGCCGGCGGCAGACGAAGGCGAAGGCGATGTCGAAGGCGACACCGAAGCAGCGGCGTTGTCGCGCGCCGCGCCGCGGTCTTGCTCAGCGGAGCGGCGGGTTCGGGCGCGCTTGACCATCGTCCAGCCGACGACGATGCCGATCAGCAGCGCGACGAGGATCGGAATAAGGTTGAGTTGGATCAGGCTTGTCATCGGGTTTCCCTATTGGCGGGCTCAAGAAAAATCGCCGCGTCTGCGGACGGCGGCAGCCCACCCGAGGGCGATGCCGAGCAGATAGGCGAGGACGATAGGAATGAGGCTTTCGACGAGCAACGGCAGGCCGCGCTTGCGGGAGGCCGGCGGCTGATCCGCCCACTGCACGCGCGCGACGCCCTCGACCTCGGCGACGAGCTGGGTGAGGCCTTTCAGCCGGCCCTGGCCGTAGCGTTGAAATTCGTCCGCGGGGCCGGAGAGGGTGGCGGTTCGGGCCAGGGGATTGCGGTCGAGCCGGACCTGGACCCCCGGTATCTCGGCATCGCCGACAACCTTCGCAGCGCGGGCTTCGACCGCGCCGATATAGCGCTCGCCGTGGCCGAGGGGACCGAGATAGAGCCAGCCGGCCAGCATCGACGCTGCAAGGCCAATGAGAAACTTGACGCCCTGGATCATCGGCAGGACCCTCCTGCGCCCGGCATTAGCCAGCGGCTCGGGCGATGTCCATTTTCCGTCGGTCCTTCTCAATCGGTGCCGGCGGCCCCGCGCTGTGATGCCGCGAGATCGATCAGCTTGGCGAATTCCTGCCGCCAATAACCCGTCTGGCGGCCGGCGAGGCTGCGGATCTCGGACCAGGCGAAACCGCCGATCCGTTCGTCGCCCTTGAGCTTTTGCCCGAACGCGGCGACGGCCACGGCGAATGCCATGTCGCCGCGCGGGGGGCCTGCTGCCGCGATCGCCTGGGCGGGGATCGGCTTTTCGATCAGCATCGAACGGTCGCCGTCGGGCAATTTGTAACGCAGCTTGAGGAACGCGAGTTCGCCCCCGGGAGCCGGCCTTGCCGGTCTGTCGTTGCCGGCATAGCGCCGGTCGCCGAGCCAGCCTTTCGCGCCGGCGGGGATGATCTCGTACAACGCCGTGACGGTATGGCCTGCGCCGATATCGCCGGCATCGACGGTGTCATTGTCGAAATCCTCCTCGCGGAGGATCCGGTTCTCATAGCCGATCAGCCGATACTGCGACACCACCGCCGGGTTGAACTCGACTTGGATCTTGACGTCCTTGGCGATCGTGAAAAGCGTCGAGGAAAGTTCCTCGCCGAGCACTTTCTGGGCCTCCATGGCGCTGTCGATATAGGCGTGGTTGCCGTTGCCGATGTCGGCCACGGCCTCCATCATGGCGTCATTGTAATTGCCTTGCCCGAAGCCGAGCGTGGTCAAGGTGATGCCATCGTCGCGGTTACCGCGGATCAGATCCTTGAGCCGTTCGGTATCCGAGACGCCGACGTTGAAATCGCCGTCGGTGGCGAGCAGCACGCGGTTGATTCCGCCCTTCATCCGATTCGCACGTGCGGTTGCATAAGCGAGTTCGATACCTGCGCCGCCGGCAGTCGATCCCCCTGCCTCGAGCTGTGCAAGCGCCGCCCTGATCCGGGCCGGGTCATTGGTCGGCTCGAGCACCAGGCCGGCCGATCCGGCGTAAGCGACGATCGACACTCGATCCTGCGGTCCGATCCGGTCGGCAAGCAGGGTCAGCGCCGTCTTGACCAACGGCAGCTTGTCGGCATCCTGCATCGACCCCGAGGTATCCACCAGAAAGACGAGGTTCGCGGGCGGCCGCGCGGCGCGTTTCAAATCGTAGCCGCGGATCCCGATCCGCAACAAGCGGCTCGCCGGGTTCCACGGCGAGAGCGACACCTCCGTGGTCACAGAAAAAGGACGGCTGCGATCGGCGGGCAAAGGATAATCATAGCGGAAGTAGTTCAGCATCTCCTCGATCCGCACCGCGTTCGACGGCGGCCGCTGGCCGCGGGTGAGAAAGCGCCGGACATTGGCGTAGCTGCCGGTGTCGACATCGACCGAGAAAGTGCTGACCGGCTCCTCGGCGACCCGCTTGATCGGGTTGGGCGCGAGCGTTGCGTAGCGCTCGCGGTCCGGATCGACCGGTCGGTAGCGGCCGGGGAGGGCGTAGCCCTGGGCCATGGGCGCGGACGTGACCGCCATATCGACGGCCGCCTCGGATGCGGGAGGCGGTGGCGCGGGTGCCGTAACTCCGGGCTGAACCGATTTCGAGGCGGTCTCTCGCTCCTGGCTCGCGCACGCGCTCAGCAGCAGGAGCGTTCCTAAGAATAGGAGCCGTTTCATCTGACATCCCCCTCTCGCCTATGAATGTGATGATATCACATCAGAGAAGATGTACCCGACATTAACGGGAGCGCTCGATCTCGCGCCAGCCGATGTCGCGGCGGCAGAAGCCCGAGGGAAAGTCGATGGCGTCGACCGCGGCATAGGCTTTGTCGCGCGCTTCGCCGATGCTCGCCGCGGTCGCGGTGACGGCAAGCACCCGCCCGCCGTTGGCGACCAGCACGTCCCCGTCGAGCGCGGTGCCCGCGTGGAACACCTTGGCGCCGAGCGCCTCGGCAGCCTCGATGCCTGCGATGCGGCCGCCTTTCTCCGGCGTGCCGGGATAGCCGCGGGCGGCCATCACCACGGTCAGCGCAACCTCGTCCGAAAACCGCGGCGCCGCCGCTTGTGCAAGCGTGCCGTCCGAAACGGCGAGCATCAGGCCGAGCAAATCGCCGTCGAAGCGGCTCATCAGCACCTGGCATTCGGGATCGCCGAAGCGGGCGTTATATTCGATCAGCGAGGGCCCTGCGGGGGTCAGCATCAGGCCGGCATAGAGCACGCCCGAATAAGGCGTGCCGGCCTGCGCCATCGCGCGCACCGTCGGTTCGACAATCTCGCGCAGCGCGCGCGCCTCGAGCTCAGGCGTGAGGATCGGCGCGGGGCTGTAGGCGCCCATCCCGCCGGTGTTCGGTCCGGTATCGCCGTCGCCGACGCGCTTGTGATCCTGCGCCGAGCCGAACGGAACGACGTGAGTGCCGTCGGTGAGCGCGAACAGGCTGACCTCCTCGCCCT
>JAQGLH010000357.1 GCA_028293005.1 Alphaproteobacteria bacterium | reverse complement strand
GCCGCCGACGGCGACGTCGCAATCGCCAAGCGCGATCATCTGCGCGGCCGAGATGATCGCCTGCAGCCCCGAGCCGCACAGCCGGTTGAGCGTCAGCGCGCCCGCCTCGACCGGGATGCCGGCGTTGACCGCGGCGACTCGCGCGAGATAGGCGTCCTTGGGAATGGTCTGGATGACCTGGCCGAGCACGACATGCTGCACCTGGTCCAGGGCGACGCCGCCGCGCCGCGCCGCCTCGGCGATCACCAGCGCCCCGAGCTCGGCCGGCGCGAAATTCTTGAGGCTTCCGCCGAACGTGCCGATCGCGGTGCGCGCGCCTGAAACGATGTAGATTGGGTCCACCTGCAGCCTCATCTTCTCTTCACCTTCGCCGCGCCCGCGGCGGGACACGCTTACAATTTGTCAGTCAGCTCCGGCACCAGCTTGAACAGATCGCCGACCAGGCCCAGGTCGGCGACCTGGAAGATCGGCGCGTCCTCATCCTTGTTGATCGCGACGATCACCTTCGAATCCTTCATCCCCGCGAGGTGCTGGATCGCACCGGAAATGCCGACCGCGATATAGACTTCGGGAGCGACGATCTTGCCGGTCTGGCCGACCTGATAATCGTTGGGGGCATAGCCGGCGTCGACCGCGGCGCGGCTTGCCCCGACCGCGGCGCCCAACTTGTCCGCGAGCGGGTCGATCGTTGCGTGGAACTGCTCGGACGAGCCAAGCGCGCGTCCACCCGAGACGATGATCTTGGCGCTGGTTAGCTCGGGCCGCTCGCTCGCCGCGATTTCCGCGCCGACAAAGCTCGACAAGCCCCGGTTGCCGGCACCGCCGGCTGCATTGACGGGTTCGATCGTCGCCGCCCCGCCTTCGGCGGAGGCCTTGGCGAAGGCAGTGCCGCGCACGGTGAGCACCTTCTTGGCATCGCTCGACTTGACCGTCGCGATCGCGTTGCCGGCGTAGATCGGACGCGTGAACGTGTTCTCGTCCTCGATCGACAAGGTGTCGCTGATCTGCATGACGTCGAGCAAGGCGGCGACGCGCGGCGCGATATTCTTGCCGGTCGTGGTGGCCGGCGCCACGAATGCGTCGTGGTGCCCCATCAGCTCGACGATCAGCGGCGCGACATTCTCCGGGAGCCCGTGCGCATAGGCCGGATCGTCGGCGACATGGACTTTGCCGACGCCGACGATCTTCGCGGCGGCTTCGGCAACCGGCCCGATGCCCTCGCCGGCAACGAGCAGATGGACGTCACCGAGCCTGGTCGCGGCCGTCACAGCCGACAATGTCGCATCTTTCATCCGGCCAGCATCGTGTTCGACCCAGACAAGCACTTTCATTCTTGGCTCCATTCGTCAGGCGGCCGAGCCGATCGGCCAAGGCGGGGGTGCGCATCGACGCCCTAGACGCCAGGCGGGTCGGGCGCGAGCGCTTTCGACAGTCAAAGAATCCGGCACGCCTCCTCGAAATCGAGGCGCGGATTGCGGGGGAACAGGCCTTCCTCACCGCCGTAGCCGATGTTGCACAGGAAATTGGCTTTCCACCGTCCGTCGGGGAAGAATTCGGCGTCGAGGCCCGCCGGGTTGAAGCCCGACATCGGGCCCGCATCGAGCCCGAGCGCGCGCGCCGCCATGATCAGATAGCCGCCTTGCAAGGTCGAGGCGCGGAATGCGGTCTCATGCGCGAGCGCCGCATCGTCCTCGAACATCTTGCCCATGTTGCGGCCGGGGAAGAGCTTGGGCATCAGTTCGTAAAAGCGGGTGTCATAGGCGATGATGATGCAGCACGGGGCGCTCATCGTCTTTTCGACATTCCCCGAGGAGAGGTGCGGCTTCAACCTTTGCTTGGCTTTCTCGGAGCGGATGAACACGAAGCGCGCCGGGTTGGAATTGGCGGTGGTCGGCCCCCATTTCGCGAGCTCGTACAACGCGCGCAATTGATCGTCGCCCAGCGGACGATCAAGCCAGCTGTTGCGGGTGCGCGCCGTGCGGAACAGGCGGTCCAAATGATGATCGCCGAACGATTCGGCGCCGGACGGCTCCGGCGCTGCGGCTTGGGGCTGGTCATCGGGCATCTTTTGTCCTTCGCTCTTCTGCGCGCGTGCCGTTGCGGCTAGCGTGATCGGGCGAATTGGGTCAAGCAAGGGACGCCGGGGGGCTGACAGAACCGACCAGAGATTCGGTGCTCCCAGCCGGCATGTTTCAGCAAGGAGAGAAAGATGGTCAGTTATGCCACGGTAGGCTCCAATAACCTACCCAAGGCCGTTTCGTTCTACGACGAGCTTCTCGGCGTGATCGGGATGAGCAAATTGTTCGACCACCAGTCGGGAGGTCGGCTGTACGGCGGCGACAACCAGGGAATGTTCGGCGTGCTCGGCCCCTATGACGGCAACGCCGCCAGCGTCGGCAACGGCACGATGGTCGGCTTTGCGATGAAGGACCTCGAGCAGATGGCTGCCTTCCATGCCAAGGCGATCGCACTCGGCGGTACCGACGAGGGTGCTCCGGGCCCGCGCGGTCCCGAGGAAGCAGAGGCCTTTGCTGCTTACGTCCGCGATCTCGACGGCAACAAGATCTGCGCGTTCAAGTTCGGTAAGGGCTAAGCCGAAGCAGCGACCGGTCATGAGGCGCCTCCGCCTTCCGCGGGCGCGCGTCATGGCCGCTTGTCCTGCGCGGCCGGAAACGGCACGATGGCGTGAGCAAAAGGAGACGCCGGTGGCGCACATCAACTTCTGTCGCACCGACGTCGCCGCGGTTGCCGTGGCGGGATGCTGACGCAGGATGGCATCCCGCACGCTTCCTGCTGACCAGGCGGCTCAATTGAGCCCGCGCAGGCTTACGCACCTCCAACGCCTCCAGGCGGAAAGCATCCACATCATGCGCGAGGTCGTCGCCGAGTGCGAGCGGCCGGTGATGCTCTATTCGATCGGCAAGGATTCGGCGGTGATGCTGCACCTTGCGCGCAAGGCTTTCTTTCCGTCGCCGCCGCCGTTTCCACTGTTGCACGTCGACACGACCTGGAAGTTCAGGGCGATGTACGAGCTGCGCGAGCGGATGGCGCGCGAGAGCGGGATGGAGCTGATCGTCCACCAGAATCCGGAGGCGCGGGAGCGGGGGATCAATCCCTTCGATCACGGCAGCCTTCATACCGATCTGTGGAAGACCGAAGGGTTGAAGCAGGCGCTCAACCTGCACGGCTTCGATGCGGCGTTCGGCGGTGCGCGTCGCGACGAGGAGAAGAGCCGCGCCAAGGAGCGGGTCTTCTCGTTCCGCTCGATCAACCATCGCTGGGACCCGAAGAACCAGCGGCCCGAGCTTTGGCGGCTGTACAACGCGCGGAGGGCCAAGGGCGAGAGCATCCGCGTCTTTCCGCTGTCGAACTGGACCGAGCTCGACATCTGGCAATATATCCATCTCGAGGACATTCCGATCGTCCCGCTTTATTTTTCGGCACCGCGCCCTACCGTTGAACGCGACGGGCTGATCCTGATGGTCGACGACGATCGCTTCCCGCTAAAGCCGGGCGAAGTGCCGGTGACGCGGTCGATCCGCTTCCGCACCTTGGGCTGCTATCCACTGACCGGCGCGGTCGAGAGCGAGGCGACGACCTTGAACGACGTCATCCAGGAGATGCTGCTGACCACGACCTCGGAACGCCAGGGGCGCGCGATCGATCACGATCAGACAGCCAGCATGGAGAAGAAGAAACAGGAAGGCTATTTCTGAAATGGTGGGGACCGTTCAGAACTCATCCTACCGCGCCGACGCCCTGATCGCCGAGGATATCGGCGCGTATCTGGAGCAGCATCAGCACAAGGGGCTGCTGCGCTTCATCACCTGCGGCTCGGTCGACGACGGCAAGTCGACGTTGATCGGACGGCTGCTCTACGACAGCAAGATGATTTTCGAGGATCAGCTCGCCGCGCTCAAGGCGGACAGCAAGAAGGTCGGCACGCAAGGCCAGAAGATCGATTTCGCATTGCTCGTCGACGGCCTCGCCGCTGAGCGCGAGCAGGGCATCACGATCGACGTCGCCTACCGTTTCTTCGCGACCGACAAGCGCAAGTTCATCGTCGCCGACACGCCGGGCCACGAGCAATATACCCGGAACATGGTGACCGGGGCGTCGACCGCCGACCTCGCCGTGATCCTGATCGACGCCCGCAAGGGCGTGCTGACCCAGACGCGGCGTCATTCCTATCTCGCGCAGCTGATCGGCATCCGCAAATTCGTGCTCGCGGTGAACAAGATGGATCTGGTCGGCTACGACCGCGACATCTTCGACGACATCGTCGAGGAATATCGTACCTTCGCCGACGAGATTGGACTCGCGAATTTCCTGGCGGTGCCGATCTCTGGCCTGGCCGGCGACAATATCATCGCGCCTTCGGCGAACACGCCGTGGTACGAAGGCCCGACCTTGATTGCCCATCTCGAAACCGTTGAGGTCGACGAGA
>JAQGLH010000351.1 GCA_028293005.1 Alphaproteobacteria bacterium | reverse complement strand
GCCGCCGACTACCAGCCGGAAAAGGCGACGACCTGGGAAGTGGGCCTCAAATCGACGCTGCTCGATCGGCACCTGCAGATCAACGCGGCGGCGTTCACCACCAAATACACCGGCATCCAGCTCAACTACCAGGTCGGAACCTCGCCGACGATCGACAACGTCGGCGATGCGCGCATCAAGGGCTTCGAGGTCGAGATGGTCGCCGTGCCGGTGGACGCTCTGACGATCAACGCCTCGGTCGGCTACCTCGATGCCTATTACACCAGCCTCGATCCGGCGGTTGCCGTCACCAGCGGGCCGATCCCGGGCTTCCAGCAGGGGGCCGTGGTCGGCGGCGTTCTGCCCAAGACGCCCGAGTGGAAGTTCAATATCAGTCCGCGGCTCCAGCTTCCGCTGGGCAACGGCGGCAAGGTCGTCCTGCTCGGCGATTGGACCCACACCACGAAGATGTCGAACAACGTCGAGCGCACGATCGTCCTGTTGCGGCCGGCGACCGATGTGATGAACGCCAGCATCAGCTACACCGATCCGTCGGATCGCTACACGCTCACCATCGGCGGAACCAATCTCACCGACGAGCGCTACCTGACCACGGGCAGCGCGATCGCGTCGTCGTCCGCCATCCAGGGCGTCTATAGCCGTCCGCGCGAATGGTATGCGCGTTTGGGCATCAACTTCTAAGGGGCTGGGCGCGGCTGGGGTCGTCATGAACCCGGCCGCGCCCGAGCGAACAAAAGTGAAATAGCCGGGCCAACCGGGACCTGCCGCTTCCTAAATGCGCCATGCTGCAGCAGAATGCTGCGCAGCATATGGAATCGATTACGCCGCCGCGACGAGAACAGCCCGGCCGGATACTACGGAGATGATATGGAAATTACTTACCAAGAAGCGATCAGGCGGGCCGATTATATCGGCCAGCAAGCCGCGCTCGAGATCGGGGAAGCCGAGCGCACCGGCTGCTTCTCGCTGACGCTTCGCGACCTCGTCCACCAGAACGAGTTCCACAAGATGCTGCGCCCCAAGCGCTACGGCGGCTTCGAGATCGACGGCCGGACCTTCTCCGACATCGTCCGCACCATCGCTTACTATAATGCCTCGGCGGCTTGGCTGGTCTATTTCACGATCCTCCACGAGCAATGGGTCGCCTACCTCGATCCCAAGGGCCGTCAGGAGATCTATGACAGCGACGGCTTCACCGCCGACATCTTCTTTCCGATCGGCTCGGTCGACTATGTCGAAGGCGGCGTGAAGCTCTCCGGGCAGTGGAATTTCGGCAGCGGCGTGTTGTGGGACGACTGGATCGGCCTCGGCGCCGTCGTCGATGTACCCGACAGCGAATTCGGCAAGCAGCCGTGCCTGGTTGCGGTCAACACCAAGGACATCGAGGTGGTGCGCAACTGGAACCCGCTCGGCCTGCGCGGCACCGGCAGCCACGGCGTCAAGGCCGACGGCGTGTTCGTGCCCTGGCATCGCGTGCTGCCGCTGGTCCAGGTCAAGCAGACCAATCGGCCGCTCGGCGGGGATTGGGAGCCGGAAGCGCCGATTTACCGCCAGCCGTTCATGCCCTTGTTCTGCGTCGGCTTCGGCGCGATCGCGGTTGGCGTCGCGCAGCGCGTGGTCGCCGAGACAAAGCGCCGTGTCCACGAGCGCCAGCGCGTGCTCTACGGCATGAAGGATTGGGAATCGCCGATCTCGCAGCGCAACATCGCCGAGCTGATCACGCGGCTCCACGCGGTCGAGGCGATGCAGGAGCGCTACGTCCAGCAGCTCCAGGATTGGGACGCGGCCAACACGCCGGTGGTTTCCGATGCCGACAAGAACGCGCCCAACGCGTGGCGCGCATGGATCTGCCGCGAAGCCTCCGACATGGCGATCACCGCGCTCGACATGCTCGGCGGAGCGGCAGCCTACACCGGCGATCCGCTCGAGATCGCGGCGCGCGACCTGATCATGGTCCGGCTGCACGTCGGGCAGCTCTACGACGACAATATGCTTGCTTACGGCCGCACCGAATACGGCATGAGCGGCCACCCGTTGCTCTGAACCACCACCAGCTCCCCCCGCCGGCGCTGCCGCCCCTGCGGCGGCGCCGGCGAGGAACCTGCGCCCGCCCTCGTGCGGGCGCCTTTTTTTGGACAAGGGAAAAGGCGCGGCGACGAAGCCGCGCCGAACTGCGTTACGCTGCAGGCTGGCCGATGACACCCTCGCGGCCGCGGTCGTCGCCGTGGCGGATGCGATCCGACAGCGGTTGCCGGGCGCCGGGCATCAAGCGCGAGGCGAGCTTCCCGCCGGCCGCCTTGACGACGCCGTAGACGCCAGCCGGCCGCAGCATGTCGTAAGCGGTCACCGCATAGAGCGGGACGCTGTGCGTCATCCATTCGGCCTTGTAGCTGTGATTGCCGATCCCGAAGTCGATCATCGCGACCCGGTCGACATCGAGGACGCGGCGGAACATCTCGACGCTGAGCAGATTGCCCGCCGCAAGCTCGCGCGCATCCTCGCGGTAGGCGAGCTTGTGGATCGTGGCATGGCCGTGCTCGACGATCCACAGCTGGCACGCGACCGGGCGCCCCTGATGATAAGCGACGCCGAGGCGCAGCGCGCCGGCCTCGCCTTCCTGGATCGCCATCTGCCGGATCAGCTGGCGCGCGCCTTCGGGCGGCTTCCAGCTCGCGTCGTAAACCGATTCATAATCGTCCATCGCGCGCGCGTCGAAGCGATCGAGGATGCGGATGTCGAGCTCGACCTTGCGCGCCTTGCGCGCGACCGTGTTGCGCAGCCGCGAGGGGCGCCCCGCCCAATAATCCTCGAAGCGCATGCCGGTCGTATCGATCTGCCAGGAGACGTTGACCGCGCTGCGGTGGACCGCCCAGCCGCTGCGTTTGAGCACCGCGACGAGCGGATCGTTCGCCGCCATCGGCGACAGATAGACATGGCTGACCCCTGCCCGGCGCAGCCCCTGGACGATCCCCGCCAGCGGCGCCTCGCCCCCCGGCGCGGTCTCGCGCACGCTCCCGTAGCGCAGCGAATAGCCGTTGTTGAGCGACCACGCGCTGCGGCCCTTGTTCACCAGGAACAGCCAGCAGCGGCCGACGCCGTTGCGCGCACGGACCACCAGCGGCTCGCTGTCGGGCATATCCTCGTCGACCAGGCGGTACCAATCGAGCCGGTCGAACAGGCTCGGCTGCGCCGCGCGGCCAAGCCCGGCCCCGGCGTCACGCGCGACGATGTCGAGATCCCGGAACAAGGCGACGTCGATGGTCAAAGCAGCTCCCCGACCCGATCACCTCAGGCGTCCGAACACGGACCATCCCATAAAGCCGAAAGCCTAACGGGGAATTACGGTACCGTGGAAGCGGTGCGTGCTTAGTCGGTCGCGGGTGCGGCACGCGCATCGCGCAGCGCCGCCGGCAGGATCAGCCTGCTCACCGCCATACCGACCAGGGCCCCATAGGCACCCTTGTATGCCAAGGCCGCGAAGAACGGCCATTCCGGCGGCGTCAGCATCGGCAACAGCAGAGCGTGGAGCGCTCCAGCGAGCAGCACCGCGAGCAAGGCTATGACGAGCGCCCTGAGGAAGAGATTGGCCGGCAGCGGCGCACCGCGCCCGCCGAGCGCTTCGAGCTGGCCCTTGGCGCGCCGCTGCCGCGTCAGGATGGTTTGAACGAGGGTGGTCATGAACACCACCATGAAAGTCTGCGGGAGCGCATCGACCACCAGCCCGGGATTGCCGCCGACCGGGACGGCCTCGGCCCGGCCGAAGACGATGAGGAAGAAGAGGATGCTGAGCACCGCATTCACAATGCCGCTGACTGCGGTCTCGATCGTCAGATAGCGGCTGTGCTGCTTCGTCATTGCATCCCCCATGATCCACAGGTTCATCGCCTGCGCCGTTGTCGGTGCCGGTGCCGGCCGCTTCGACGTGGAAGGCGGCCTGTTCACCGGTCCGGATAGACGCATATTAGCTGGGGAATGGCAATGCGGCGGACGCGCGGATGCTCATTTAGAAGCTCGGTACGCGAACATCTTGCGCGCAAAAGGCGCGGAGTGGAGGACAAGGGCTGGAGCGCCCCAAGCTGGGGGGCGCCCGCTAGCAATGATCAATCGCCTCTCTGAACCGCGGACGTCCTCCGCGGCGGGGCTGGATTAGCGGCCCTTGCCACCGCCGTGGCCACCATCGCCGCCACCGCCATGACCGTCGCCGCCGCCGTGGCCGTCACCACCGCC
>JAQGLH010000035.1 GCA_028293005.1 Alphaproteobacteria bacterium | reverse complement strand
ACTGATCACCAGCCGCCGACCGGCCGAGATGATCTCGTTCATCGTGTGGAAGAATTCTTCCTGCGTCGATTCCTTGCCGGCAATAAACTGCACGTCGTCGATCATCAGCAGATCGGCGGCGCGGAGCAGCTGCTTGAAGCGGATCGTCTCGTTGGCGCGCAGCGCCGCGACGAACTCGACCATGAACTTCTCGGCGGACATGTAGATGACCTTCGCCGCCGGATGCCGGCAGCGGAACTCGTGGCCGATCGCGTGAAGCAGATGAGTCTTGCCGCGCCCGGTGCCGCCGTGGAGGAAGAGCGGATTGAACGCGACGTTGTCGGCGTTCGCCAAGGTGCGGGCGGCGTTGTAGGCGACCTCGTTCGCCTTCCCCACGACGAAATTCTCGAAGCGGTAGCGCGGCTCGAGCGGCGCTACCACAACCCCTGCCGGCACAACCCCTGCCGGCACAACCCCTGCCGCCACAGCCTCGGCCGCCGCAGCCGCCGGCTCCTGCATCACCGCCGGTGCCGGAATATCGCCGGCGCGCGCGCTCCGCATGCCTTCGTCGGTGGCGATGATCAAAAGATGGCGGACCGCCGGCAGTACCGAACGCCAGGCCAGCGCGAGTCGCTCGGCGAAATGCGTCTGCACCCAATCGGCCATGAATTGCGACGGAAGCTGGAGGCGCAAGGTCGCGGTGTCGGCGTCGAACCCGCCCAAAGTGATCGGACGAAGCCAGCCATCGAAGGTGCGTGCCCCGCAATCGCGGCGCAGGCCTTCGCGAATCGCGCTCCAGGCCGCAACGATCGGGTCGGCCGAAGCGCCCCTGCGCAACGTCAAAGCTTCACCATCGGCCTGCGTCTGGGTCACCCGGGCTCCCCCCTTATCCTCTGCCGCCCTGCGCGGCACTGAGCAAACACTCCCCGCTCGGAAAACGCTCCCCAGCGCAGCCGATACCGATTGTCGTGTTGCTTTGTGTCCGGCCAGAATCTCGTCCGCCGGAAGAGATGTTTTTTAGAGATTGGAACAGCCCCCAATCAAGGGCCTAAAGTGTAATTTAAGTGAAATAAACCCGTTGACACGCAAATGCGCCAATGAGGGCTTTTTGGCGGTTTTGCGCCATTGTCACAATTACTTGGATCAAGATCGATGGCAGCGCGCGGGCGCGAATCGCGGGAAATGCTGGGATTTCATTCGACCGGCGTTTCAACGCAGATTTAGCCCTGACGACGGGCAGTCGAAGGGCCCCGAACGCAGGCCGCGAGCGCTAAGCGTGATGCACCAGAGGCTTGCGAGCCAGCGATAGCAGAGCGTCTTCGCAAGCTGCCGTAAACCACGCTTGGGCGACAAACGGCGGAATGCCGGCGACCAGCACCAGCTTCAAAATAGAATCGGACGGGGCGCGCGTTTGAACCGACGGCGCGACTCGCAGAACAGCAGCAAGATGCGAATCCGGGGCCGCTCGGCCCCGCACTCGATCAGCCGAGCGCGGCGACCCGCTTCGACAGGCGCGAGACCTTGCGCGCCGCGGTGTTCTTGTGGACGATGCCCTTCGAGACGCCGCGGGCGAGTTCGGGCTGCACACGGCGGAGGGCGGCCGCGGCCAGCTCCTTGTTGCCGTCCGCGAGCGCGGTCTCGACCTGCTTGACGAACGTGCGGATGCGGCTGACGCGGGCGCCATTGATTTCGGCGCGGCGATCGTTGCGCCGAATACGTTTCTTTGCTTGCGGCGTATTCGCCATCTTCGTGCCTCGTAGCGATGAAATGAAAAGGGCGCGGCAAACCACCGCACCCGCTCGGCGGCTCTCTACGCAGGAGAGCGTGTCAGGTCAACCTTCGGGGTCAACCATTCGGCGCCCGCCATTTGGTGCGGCTCACCGCTGGCAGCGCGAACAGTAAAAGGTCGATCGCCCGGCCTCGACTCGCCGGCGCACCGGGGAGCCGCAATGGCAGGCCTCCCCTTCCCGCCCGTAGACGCGCCACTGCTTCGAGAAATAGCCGAGCTCGCCGCTCGGCCGCGCATAGTCGCGCAACGTCGATCCGCCTGCCTCGATCGCTGCCACCAGGACCGTCCTGACTGCCTCGACAAGCAGCGCGAGCCGCGGCTTCGAGATCCTTCCGGCAGCGCGGCCGGGCGCGATTCCCGCCATGTGCAGGGCCTCACAGACATAGATGTTGCCGAGGCCGGCGACGATGCCCTGGTCGAGCAGCATCGCCTTGATCGGCGCCGAGCGGCCTTGCAGGCGCTGATGGAGATAGGCGCCAGAAAAGACGTCGCCGAGCGGCTCGGGTCCCATGCGCGCGAATGCGTCCCAGGATTGCACCGCGTCGCTGCGCACCAGGTCGAGCGAGCCGAAGCGGCGCGGATCGTTGAGCGCAAGACGCCGGTTTTCGTCGGTCTCGAGCAGGAAATGATCATGTGCCCCAAGCTCGACAGGGTCGATCCGCCAGCGCCCGGACATGCCGAGATGGAAGATCAAAGTGTCGCCGCGGTCGGTGCCGATCAACCCGTATTTGGCGCGCCGGCCGAGGCTTGTCACGCGCGCGCCGGTCAGCCGCTGGCGCAGGTCGGGCGGAAACGCCCGCCGCAGGTCCGCGCGCCGGGCCTCGACCGAGACCAGCCGCCGCCCCTCCAGCACCGGGGCAAGACCGCGCACGGTCGTTTCCACTTCGGGCAACTCAGGCATCAGCGCTCACCATATCCACCTGCACATCCTCTGCTTCCCCTGCTAGAGGCTGCCGCGATGGACAAGGTTTCTTATGGTTTCGCGGACGTCGACCCGTCCGAAAAGACTCGGCGGGTCGGCGAAGTCTTTGCCAATGTGGCGCCGCGCTACGATCTGATGAACGATCTGATGTCGGCCGGCATGCACCGCCTGTGGAAGAACCGCTTCGTCGGCCGGCTAAGACCTCGCCACGGCGAGCGCATCCTCGACATGGCCGGCGGCACTGGCGACATCGCGTTCCGGATTGCGCGCTCGGGCGCCGTCGTGACGGTTGCCGACATCAATCCGCACATGCTCGAGGTCGGCAAGCAGCGCGCTCGCCAGCGTGGCATCGACGGCTTCGCCTGGGCAGAGGAGAATGCCGAGGCGCTGAGCTTCGCCGACGGCAGCTTCGACGCCTATACGATCGCGTTCGGCATCAGGAATGTGACGCATATCGACAAGGCGCTGGCCGACGCGCATCGCGTGCTGCGCATCGGCGGCCGCTTCTTCTGCCTCGAATTCTCGACCGCGACCTGGCCGGGCTTCGCAACCCTCTACGATCGTTATTCGCTCGAGATCGCACCCAAGATCGGCAAGGCGGTCGCACGCGACGAGTCGAGCTATCGCTACCTGGTCGAATCGATCCGTCGCTTCCCCGACATGCAGACGTTCAAGGCGATGATCGAGAAGGCGGGCTTCGCCAGAGTCGCGGTCGAGCCGATCCTCGGCGGAGTGGTAGCGATCCACAGCGGCTGGAAGATCTGAGCATGTCTCGCCCGATCAGCCGGGGCGGCCGGTCATGACCATGTCGGCAGTCCACGTCTGGCGACTGCTCAAATGGGGCCGCGTGCTAGCCCGTCACGGCGTGCTGCGCGGGATCGAACGCGATCCCCACACGCCGCCGCCTTTGCGCCGCCTGGTCCGGCTGGCGCGGTTCGGGGCGCGAGTGCCCAAGCAACCGACCTATGCCGAAGCTTTCCAGGACATCGGCCCGGCGGCGATCAAATTCGGCCAGGCGCTGGCGACGCGCCCCGATCTCGTCGGCGAGGAAGCGGCGCGCGATCTCAGCCGCCTGCAGGATGCGCTTCCGCCAGCGCCGTTCGCCCAGATCAAGAGCGCGATCGAGCAGGCGCTCGAAAAGCCGCTCGACCAGCTTTTCCTGTCGATCGATCCGGAGCCGGTCGGCGCAGCCTCGATCGCGCAGGTCCATCGCGCGGTGACCATCGATGGCCGCGACGTGGCGGTGAAGGTGCTGCGACCCAACATCGAAGAGGATTTCGCGCGCGCGATCGAGACTTACGAATGGGCCGCGGCACATGTCGAGACGATGGGCGGCGAGCTGGCCCGCCTGCGCCCGCGCCTGGTCGTCGAGACCTTCCGGCAATGGACGATGCGCGAGCTCGATCTTCGCCGCGAGGCCGCCTCGGCGTCCGAGCTGCGCGAGAATATGGTCGCCGAGAGCGGCTTTTTCGTGCCGCAGATCGATTGGACGCGTACCGCCCGCCGGACGATGACGCTCGAATGGATCGACGGCATCAAGCTGACCGACCGCGAGGCGCTGATCGCGGCGGGCCACGATCTCAAGGCGCTCGCCGAGACCCTCGTCCGCGCCTTCTTGCGCCAGGCGGTGGTCGACGGCTTCTTTCATGCCGATCTGCACCAAGGCAATTTGTTCGCGCTGCACGACGGGCGGCTTGCGGCGATCGATTTCGGG
>JAQGLH010000214.1 GCA_028293005.1 Alphaproteobacteria bacterium | reverse complement strand
GAGCTTCAATTGCTTGACCGCGTCGGTCACCCAGCCCTCGCCGAAGCTTTCCCACGCGAGCACGGTCGTCGGACGGACGCCGAGCATCGTCCACATCGCCATTTCGACCGCGCCGGTATCCGATCCGGGAACGATGCCGATACGGTGGGTGTCCGGCACGCGCAGCACCTTGCGGGTCAGCTCGAGCGCATAACCGAGGCGCGCCTTGCCGAGCTTCGAGCGGTGCGAGCGGCCGAGCGATCCAAGCGCAAGGTGGTCGGGCGCCCAGCCCGGCGGCTTGGCGCAGGGTCCTGACGAGAAAGAGGGGCGCGCGGGGCGGGAAATCGGTTTCTCCGTGCGCCCAAGCGCAACGGAAGCATCAACATTGGTATTCATCTTTTGCAACTCTCCTCGCAGAGAGCACGCGCCGCGTTGGGACGGCGTGGCCCGGCGCAGGCCTTAGAGCCGCAATCGCGGCTGTCAACAACAAGTCCCGCATTTCTCCATGACCTGTGCGTCGCGCGCCGATCCGCAACGCCGCGGCCTTGACCCATTACCGCAACCGGGGCAGCTTGCGCGAGATTGGGGGGCCAGTGCGTAACTGTTTGTTTCTGGCAGCGCTTCTGCTGCTCGCGGCTTGCATACCTTCATCCGGACGCCGCTCCGCCGATCGCCCTGCGCCGCGGCCCGGCGTTACCGCGGCCGCCCCATCGAGCGCGGCGACCTTGCAATGCCTCGCCGATCTGTCGCGCGATCGCATCGGCTACAGGAAGCTTGCAGACCGCACCTTTGCGAGCGGCTGCAGCGCGACCGGCAGCGTCCAATTGCTCGACATCGGCACTCCGGTCACCAATCTCGGCGCGATGCGGTGCGAGCTGGCGCACAGCTTCGCCTTGTGGGCGCGCGAGGCCGTGCAACCGGCGGCGCGGGCCTGGCTCGGCACCAGCGTGACGCGGATCGAGAGCTTCGGCACCTATAGCTGCCGCTCGGTCAACAGCCAGGTGGGTGGGCGGCTGAGCGAGCACGGCCGGGCGAATGCGGTCGACATCGGCGCGTTCGTGCTCGCCGACGGCCGCCGCGTGACGGTGCGCGACGGCTGGAAGGGCGGTGACGGCGACGTCCAGAAATTCCTTCGCGCGGTGCATCAAGCGGGCTGCCGCCGGTTCAAGGTTGCGCTCGGCCCCGACGCCAACGCGCTTCACCGCGACCACTTCCATTTCGACATGGGCGCGGGGCCCTATTGCCGGTAAGGGCAGCCGCATGACCGACCCGATTCCGCCCGAGAGCGTATTCTCCCCCGCGCGCGTCGAAGCCGAGGTGGCGCGGCAGCAGACGTCGAGCCCGCAAACCGAGGATCCCGCCTATCGCCTCGCCTTCCAGGATATGGAGTTCCTGCTGCGCCAGGATCTCCGCCCGGTCCGTTTCCAGCTCGAATTGCTCAAGCCGCAGCTTTTGCTCGATGAAGCCGACATAGCCTCGACCTTCGTCTTCTACGGCTCGGCTCGTATTCCCGAGCCCTCGAAGGCCGACGCGCTGATCCAGAATGCGGCAACCGACAACCAGCGGCGGATCGCCGAGCGGCTCAAGGCCAAGTCGCATTATTACGACGAGGCGCGCAATCTGGCGCGGCTCGCAAGCCGGGTCGGGCGCGACGCTGAGGGCAAGCAGCATTTCGTGGTCTGTTCGGGCGGTGGTCCATCGATCATGGAAGCCGCGAATCGCGGCGCGGTCGACGAGGGCGCGGATTCGATCGGCCTCAACATCGTGCTTCCGTTCGAGCAGCTGCCCAACGCCTATGTCACGCCGTCACTGAGCTTCCAGTTCCATTATTTCGCGCTACGCAAGATGCACTTCCTGATCCGCGCCCGCGCGGTGGCGGTCTTTCCGGGAGGGTTCGGCACGTTCGATGAAGCGTTCGAGCTGCTGACGTTGATCCAGACCGGCAAGGTCAAGCCGGTGCCGATCCTGTTCTTCGGCGCCGATTACTGGAACCGGGTCATCAATTTTGAAGCTTTGGTCGAGGAAGGGACGATCTCCCCGAACGACCTGGAATTGTTCAGCTTCGTCGAGACCGCCGACGAAGCATGGGCGCATGTCTGCGCGCATTATGCCGACAGCGATTCTCCGCTCGGCTGCTGAGGCGGAGCGCTTCCCGCCGGTACAGGCGATCAGCGGACGTCACGGCGCGAAGGCCGAGGTGCAAGCGTGACTGGGCCCAACGATCGTGACGAGCGACGGAGCGGGCCGGCTCGAATCCTGCCGCTTATTTGATCTTGGTCTGCTCGGCGCGGCCCGCAACGGTCGGGGCGCCTTCGCCACCCACCTTGGTGCGAGCGGCCTGGGCTTCGTTGAGGATGGGCTCGTTCTCGGCCTTTTCGGCAGCGGCCGGGGCGTCGGACGCCTCCGCGGCGGCAGCAGCCGGAGTGGCCGGTGCCGTGGGCAGCGGCAGCGGGCTGTCGCTCTGCTTGTTCAGGTAAGCGATCACGTTGGCGCGATCTTCGGGCTTGGAGAGGCCCGCGAAGGTCATCTTGGTGCCCGGGGCGTAAGCCTTGGGCGACTTGAGCCAGGCGCTCAAGCTTTCCCAATCCCACACGCCGGGCTTGGACTTGAGCGCGTCCGAATAAGCAAAGCCCGGGACATGGCCGTGCGGCTTGCCGATGGCTCCCCACAAATTCGGCCCGAGCTGGTTCGCGCCGCCCTTGGTCGCATTGTGGCAGGTCGCGCATTTCTTGAAGACCTGCTCGCCCTGCGCGGGATCGGCAGCGGCGAGATAGAAGGCGATCGGCTGCTCGGCGGCGGCGCCGCCCTTGCTTTCGACCTCGACGCCTTCGATCGGATAGCCCATTTTCTCGGGCCGCTCGGCGTGGAACCATTCGCCGGTGACGATCGATGCGCCGAGCGCGACGATTCCGGCGCCGAGCACCCAGCCTGCAATCGTGTTACTCCGATCGTCCATGCCGTCAAAAACCTCCGAAAAAGCGACGCTGCCGCAGATGAGCGGGCGCAGGTGGCCAAGATTTGGCGCTCCCTTTAGGCGCGGCGCACGCGCGCCGCAAGCGGCCGACGCCGGCCGCCAAAATCAGGCGGGCGCGATCAGGACGAGCCGGGATCGCCGCGGCCGCGCGCCTCCTCGAGCCACTGCACGAGCAGGCTGTGCGCGATCGCGAACGACGGCGGCGCGATGAATGGCGCATCCTCGTCGCCGGCGAGCGCCGCTTCGACCTGGCCGGCGTCGACCCACATCGCATCCTCGAGCTCGGTCGTGTCGAGCAGGATCTCGTCGGAGGCGGCCGTGGCGAGGCAGGCCATCATCAACGTGCTCGGGAAGGGCCACGGCTGGCTGCCGACATAGCGGACCTCCGACACCTTGATTCCCGCTTCTTCCAAGATCTCGCGCGCGACCGCGCCCTCGATCGACTCGCCCGGCTCGATGAAGCCGGCGAGCGCCGAATAGCGGCGCGGCGGAAATTGCGGCTGGCGCCCGACGAGCACCTTGCCCTGATATTCGGGAAGCATGATCACGACCGGGTCGACTCTGGGGAAATGATCGGTGACGCAGGCCGCGCATCTGCGACCCCAGCCCGCCCGGAACGGTACCGTGACCGCGCCGCAATTGCTGCAAAAGCCGTGGCGGTTGTGCCACAGGATCAGGCTCCGCGCGGCGGCCCACAGCGCGGCGTCCTCAGGCGCCATCGCATCGAGCATCGTCCAGCGTGAGATCGCCGAAGCCATGCCATCGCTCTGGCCGAGCGGCGCGAACAGCGGGATCTCGCCGTCGATGCCGAGGAAGACCAGCGCGCTCATGTCCGCAGTTTCGATCGGCGAAATCCAGCTCAAGCGTCCGTCGGGCGTGAACTCCGGCTCGATTTCCTTCAGCCGCATCAGGCGCGCCTGTGGCGATGCCGCCAGCGCCGCGATCTTGTCGGGCATCAGGCGAAGATTGTCGGCACGGTCGATCGTCGATGCGGTGAAACCCGGTGAATTCATGCTGTCGTCCCTTATACCCCGTTCTGCCAGGCCAGGCCGCGCTCCGCCAGCTTGGCGAACAGGCTGGGAAGGCCAGCCTCTCCGATCCGGTCCGCAGGCCACCAGACCTCGCCTTGCGAGACGTCGCGGTGAGGGCGGCGCTCGGCCCTGGCGCAGAGCAGCCGCATCGTCAGCGCAAAATGGGTGAAGACATGCTCGACGCTGCCCGCCTCGCACCACGCGGCCGCGGCGCCCCCAAGGCTGGGGCCCCTGTCGACCAAATCGTCAGCGACCAAAATCTCGCCGTCCAAATTGTGAGGGCTCGCATTCTTTTGGCCGGGCGCGTCGGCCCAGGCGGCGCTCGGTAGCGCCATCATCCCGCCGAGCATGCCGCGCGCCGGTCGGCGCACGAGCAGCACGTGATCGTCGTGCTGCAGCCAATAAGCAACGCCCTGACGGCGCGGCTTGGGCGCCTTGGCGGCCTTGACCGGAAACTCCGCCTGGGCGCCCCGCTGCCGGGCCGCGCAGGGTTCGAACAGGGGACAGAGGCTGCACGCCGGGTTGCGCGGCGTGCAGATCGTCGCGCCGAGATCCATCATCGCCTGCGCAAAGTCGCCGTTCCTTCGTGCCGGCGTCAGCGTCGCGGCGAGATCGCAAAGCGTACGGCGGGCGGCGGGCAGCGGCTGCTCGACCGCGAACAAGCGCGCGACGATCCGCTCGACATTGCCGTCGACCACCACCGCGCGTCGCCCGAATGCGATCGCCGCGATCGCAGCGGCGGTGTAGCGGCCGATGCCCGGGAGCGCGCGCAGCGAATCCTCGTTATCGGGAAAGCCGCCGATCGCGGCGACCTTGCGCGCGCAGGCGATCAGATTGCGCGCTCGGGCATAATAGCCAAGACCCGCCCAGGCGGCCATCACCTCCGCCTCGTCGGCCTGCGCGAGCGCCGCGACATTGGGCCAGCGCGCGAGGAATTTTTCGAAATAGGGACGCACCGCGGCGACGGTCGTCTGCTGGAGCATGATCTCGGACAGCCAGACCCGATACGGGTCCGATGCCGCGCCGGCCTCGGCGCGCCAGGGAAGTCTTCTCTTATGAGCGTCGTACCAGCGCAAAATCGCATTTGGAGCATCGACTGCCATGGCCCGGCTATGCCATGTTGCGCGCGATGGTCAAATCGGGAGATCGAGCGGGGCC
>JAQGLH010000211.1 GCA_028293005.1 Alphaproteobacteria bacterium | reverse complement strand
GCGGAAGCGATCGAGCAATTGTTCGCGATGGTCGACCGCGAATTTGGGAGTCCCGACCTCGTCGTGTTCAACGGCGGCGCGCGCTATCGCGGCGCGATCGAGACGCTCGATCCGGAGGAGATGCTGCGCGCCCATAAGGTGACCGGCCATGCCGCCTTTCTGGTGGCCCAGGCGGCCGCCAGGCGGATGCTTGCTGCCGGCCGGGGCTCGATCTTCTTCACTGGCGCGACCGCCAGCGTTAAGGCGCTTCCCAATTCGGTGCCGTTCGCGATGGGCAAGTTCGCGATCCGCGCGCTGGCGCAGGCGCTCGCGCGAGAGCTCGCGCCCAGGAACATCCATGTCGCCCACTTCGTCATCGACGGCGGGATCGCATCGAGCTGGGGGAAGCCCGGCGAGGACGGTCCGGCCGACAAATGGCTCGATCCCGATGCGATCGCGGACACCTATCTCATGATCCACCGCCAGCACCGCAGCGCCTGGACATGGGAGATCGAGCTTCGCCCCTGGACCGAGAGCTTCTGACGCGCCGCTCCTTCGGCAGCGGGAGGGTGGACAGCATTGAAATCGGCATGGCCCCGATCGCCGCTGCGTTGCGCGCCGCGACGATCCGCCATATCAACGCGGGAACGATCGCGCCCTTTATGCAAGGCATTTCCTGATGAACCTCCCCTTCAGCGCACGGCATGTCGCACTTCCGCTCGACCAGGAGCTGGACAATCTGTTCGACCGGCGGCCGGATGAAGGCGTCTTCAGGGTCAACCGGTCGATCTACAGCGATCCCGCCTTGTTCGAGCTGGAGATCGAGCGGATCTTCGAAGGGTCGTGGATCTTTCTCACCCACGAAGGGCTGCTTCCCAAGCCGTTCGATTATGTCACCGCATGGATGGGCCGGCGCTCGGTGATCGTGCAGCGTAACCGGGGTGGCGAGATCAAAGCGTTCCTCAACGCCTGTCCGCACCGCGGCGCGACCCTGTGCCGCCGCCAGCGCGGCAACCGCAAAAATCACGCCTGCACCTATCATGGCTGGACGTTCGATGCCGACGGCAACAATGTCTGGATGCAGCGTCCCGAGGACGGCTATCCCGCCTCGGTCAGCGAGCAGCAGCTCGACCTGGTGCCGGTGGCGCGGGTCGAGAGCTACCGCGGCTTCGTGTTCGCGAGCCTCAACCCGGACGTCCCCACGCTTAAGGAGCATCTTGGCGACACGGCCATGTTCCTCGACATGCTGGTCGACCAGAGTCCGGATGGGATCACCTTGCTCAAGGGCCATTCGACCTGCGTCTATCACGGCAATTGGAAGCTGATGCTCGAGAATGGCGGCGGCGATGGGCTTCATCCCGATTATGCGCATAAATCCCTGCTCGGCATCGCCGACCGGAAAATCGACCGCGCGGCCCAGGTGCAGACGTTGCGGATCGACAAGATGGGCAACCAGCGCGGGGCGCAATGGACGCTCGGTCATGGCCACACCGCGATCTGGTTCAGCTTTCCCAACCCGCAGGATCGGCCGATCTATCGCCAGCGGGATCGTCTCGAGAAGCAATATGGTGCGACTCGCGCCGAGTGGATGACGAGCATGTTCCGCAATTTGTCGATCTATCCCAACCTTCACGTGCTCGATCAGATGGCGACCCTGTTCCGCGTGTTCCGCCCGATCGCGGTCGACCGCACGGAGCTCACTTTCTACTGCGTCGCCCCGAACGGCGAGAGCGCCGAAGATCGCGCGCACCGTCTGCGCCAGTTCGAGGAATTCTTCATGGGCAGCGGCATGGGGACGCCTGACGATAATGCCGAGTTCGAGGCGTGCCAGGTCGGCGCGACCGGAGCCGCGGCGGGCGAGAGCTTCATCTCGTTCGGACTGCACAACCGCATCGAGGGCAATGACGAGGTTGCCTCCAGCCTTGGGCTCGACATCGAGAGCAGCGGTCGGCTCGGCTACGAAGGGTGCAGCATGAGCCAGTTCGACGAATGGCTGCGCCTCCTGAAGCGGAAGCCGTCGCGCGTGCAAGCGTGAGCGAGGGGATGGATTTCACGACGTTTCAGACGCTGTCGGACGTTCTGTTCGACGATGCCGCTTGCCTCGACGAGCAGCGTTGGGACGATTGGCTCGCGCTGTATTGCGATGATGCCGTCATCTGGCTGCCGGCCTGGGACGACGAGTATCAGCTCACGGCCGATCCCGGCAATGAAGTCTCGTTGTTCTACGTCAGCGGCAAGGCCGAGCTGTCCGATCGCGTCTGGAGGTGGTCGCAGGGCGATTCGCCCGCGTCGCTGCCGCTGCCGCGCACCAGCCATCTGGTCGGCAACATCCGGGTGCTCGAGCATCAGGGCGATCAGGCGGTGGTCAGCGCCCGCTGGCACAACCAGGTGTTCCGCAAGGGCAGGACGTGGAGCTATGCCGGATCTTACCGTCACACCTTGCGCCGCGAGCAAGGCCGCTGGCGGATCGCCCGGAAGTATATCGTTCTCACCAACGACCTGATCGACACGGCGCTCGACCTCTATCACGTCTAAGCGGCGGGGATCTTCCCCGATCCGCAAAACCCCACCACCACCTCTTCGCGTGGTGCCCGCGCCCCGCAGATGCAGGGGAGGTATTGGGTCGGTCCGCGTTAAGTCTCTCCCGACCCACTGTCCTCGTTCGAGACGTCCGAATTCTCGACCGTCGCGGCCGTATCTTGCGCGAAAATTGGGTGATATTTGCTGACGACACGATTGGAGCAGGCCTCCGCGTCAATCGGTGCAGTCAATTATCGCAAGTTTATCGCCAGGGAGTAGGCAAGAGTGGAAAACAAC
>JAQGLH010000197.1 GCA_028293005.1 Alphaproteobacteria bacterium | reverse complement strand
ATGAATGGGCTACGGCTGATCACGAGCGCATCGAGCGGGTCGCAGTCGGGGGAAAGAGTATGCGGGATGAAGCCGTAATAGGCGGGATAACGCATCGGCGTGTGCAGGATCCGATCGACGAACAGGGCACCGGACTTCTTGTCGAACTCATATTTTACCGGCTCGCCGCCGAGCGGAACCTCGATGATCACGTTCAAATTGTCCGGGGGATTTTTCCCCGTCGGAATCAGGTCGATGTTCATGCAAATGGCCTTGTTGGATGTTTTGGTCGAATGAGCGGGTCCGGAAATCGGCAGGCGGAAGCGATCCGCGCGACGCGCCTTTAGGGAAGCGCCGGGGCTTCGCAAAGCGTGAAAGCGGACATCGGGCGATCGTAACGCAGCCCGGCCGATTTCCGTGGTCGCTCGGCCGCGGCTCCCTGCCGGTTTCGCCGCCCGTCGCGGCTGGCGTTCCGTTGCGGGACAGCGCGGGTTTCGTCGCGTCATCCCGCTTGGCAGCAGGGTAAATAAAGCCTTAATTGAGAGGCATGAGTCGTCTCTCGCCCCTGATCACCCGAAGAGTCGGGGCACGCGCGCCGGAGGCGGGCTTCGCGACCGCGTTCGAGCCGGAGCAGGATTTCCCGGCTTACCTCGAAGATGTGAAACTCTTCGCGATCGGCTGGCTTGGCGGCCTCATCTTCTTCGGCACCTTTTTCAGCTAGAGCATAAAGTGAAAAGGCGGGTACCGGCTTTTCGCAAGCAGCAATCCGGTATCAAACGGCTCTAAAGGCGCGTCGCGGGCGGAGCCTGATCGCAGGCGAGATGCAGTTTCCACGCGAGCCAGGCCGCGCCGAGGCTCGACACCGCAACCAGCAGCAAGGTCTCGGCGACCGACAGGCCGACCTGGACCATGGCCGAGAACAGGATCGCGGCCAGCACCATCGCGCCCGAATTGACGATATTGTTCGCCGCGACGGTGCGTGCGGTCTTCGAGATGTGCACGGTCGTGGTCAGGAATGCGTAGAGCGGGACGACGAACATGCCGCCGGCGATCGCGACACCGAACAGGTCGAACATCACCCACTCGGCGCGCGGGAGCGCGATGAACGTCCAGAAGTCCATCAGCGTGCCCGGCGCGATCGGCCAGCTCTTCACGTTCCAATAGAGGTGGAGAATGAACAGCCCCATCGCGATCGAGGCGGCCGGCGAATAACGCGCCGAGACGCGCCCGGCGAGCAGCCGGTTGATCAGCACCGATCCCAATGCGACGCCGACCGAGAAGATCGCGAGGAAGAGCGTCGCGACCTCCTCGTTGGCGCAGAGCACGTTCTTGACCAGGGGCGGGAACAAGGCGGCGAGGATCGCGCCCTGCGCCCAGAAGAAGCTGATCGCGATGATCGCGAGGAACAGCCGCGGGATGTGGAGCGTGTCGGAAACCAGCGCGATCGACGAGCGGATGATGTGCCAGTCCATCTTTGGAAGCTCGACGTCGGTCTCGGGCGGGGCAGGGGGCACCCGGCCGCCCGCGAGACGGCCGGCGGTCGCGACCAGCAGCACCGCGCCGGCAGCGAGCGGGCTCGAGATCAGACCGCCCGCGATCGTGCCGAGCAGGATCGCGCAATAGGTGCCGGCCTCGACAAGGCCGGTGCCGCCGAGCACTTCTTCCTTGCGCAGATGCTGGGGCAGGATCGCATATTTGATCGGGCCGAAGAAGGTCGAGTGCACGCCCATCGCGAACAAGGCGAGCAGCATCAAGGGGATCGACTGGAGCAGGAGGCCGCCCGCGCCGACCAGCATGATCAGGATCTCGGCTGTCTTGACGATGCGGATTATCCGCGCCTTGTCGGTCGAATCCGCAAGCTGCCCGGCGAGCGCCGAGAACAGGAAGAAGGGCAGGATGAAGATCGCCCCGGCGAGCGCGGTGAACGAAGCCTCCTGCGCCGGATCCGAATAGATGTGATAGGTGACCAGGATCACCATCGCCATGCGGAAAAGATTGTCGTTGAACGCGCCCAGGAACTGGGTGACGAAAAGGGGCAGGAAGCGCCGCTTGCCGAGTAGCCTGATCGAGGGAGTCATCGAACGCTGCAATGCCTCGGCGCGGTCATTGCGTCATCCATGTCGGAGCCGGGCCGATCGCACAAGCCCTTACGCCGCACCGCGTCGGCGGTGGTGGCCGAAGCGGTGCCCGATTTTCGAGTTGCTGCCTGATTCCAAGCTGCGTCAAAATGGTCTAGGCACGCGCTGATGCTGACCTTGCCCAACATATTGACGCTCTCGCGCATCTTCGCGGTGCCGATCCTCGTGGCCTTGTTGTGGCCGGTCGGCGGCTGGTTCGATTATGCGCTCGCCTTCGCGCTTTACTGCCTGATGGGCATCACCGATTATTTCGACGGCTATCTCGCCCGCGCCAAGGGCACCGTCTCGCGCCTCGGCGTGTTCCTCGATCCGATCGCCGACAAGATCATGATCGCGGCGGTGATCGTGATGCTGGTGTTCATCAAGACGATCGACGGCTTTCACATCGTCGCCGCGCTGATCATCCTGCTGCGCGAGATCACCGTCTCGGGCCTGCGCGAATTCCTCGCCCAGCTGCAGGTGTCGATGCCGGTCAGCACGCTCGCCAAGTGGAAGACGACCTTCCAGCTCGTCGCGCTGGGCGCGCTGATCCTCGGCGGCGCGACGCCGCAATGGCCGTGGGTGCACGACGTCGGCATCGTCAGCCTGTGGGCCGCGGCGTTGCTGACCCTGATCACCGGTTGGGACTATCTGCGTGTCGGCATCCGCCACATG
>JAQGLH010000367.1 GCA_028293005.1 Alphaproteobacteria bacterium | reverse complement strand
CAGCCTGCCGTCGTCGGTGACCGCGAGCGGGTTGATCTCGATCTGCGAGGCGTCGGTGCCGACGAACGCGGCGTAGAGCTTGCCGAGCATCGCCTGCGCCTGCTTGGCGAGGTCGCCCTTGAGATCGAGCGCCGCCGCGACCTCGCGGCCGTGGTGCGGCATCAGCCCGGTCGCCGGGTCGATCGTAAAGGTGTGGATTTTCTCGGGCGTGTCGTGCGCGACCGTCTCGATGTCCATGCCGCCTTCGGTCGAGGCGACGATCGCGATCCGGCCGGTGCTGCGATCGACGAGCATCGCCACATAATATTCGCGTGCGATGTCGACGCCGTCGGTGATGTAGAGGCGCTGCACCTGCTTGCCCTCGGCGCCGGTCTGGATCGTGACCAAGGTCTTGCCGAGCATCTCGGCGGCATGGGCCCGAACCTCATCGACGCTGTGCGCGAGCCGGACGCCGCCCTTGGCGTCGGGGCCCAGCTCCTTGAACTTGCCCTTGCCGCGTCCGCCGGCGTGGATCTGCGCCTTGACGACATAAAGCGGCCCAGGGAGCTTCTCCGCCGCCGCGACCGCCTCTTCGACGCTCAACGCCGCATGGCCGGCAGGGACAGGGACGCCGAAGCGGGCAAGCAGTTCCTTGGCCTGATATTCGTGGATGTTCATGAAAACGGGAGTCCTCGCGCCAATTTCGGCGCTGGCTAAAGCATAATGGGAGCGCGATTGGAAGCGGCTCAGCCCGCCACCGCGCAGCCGATGCCCGCTCTCGTCACCACGTCATAGACTTGCGGGTCGACCGACGCGCGCAATTCACGCAGCAACTGGTCGATCGTCATGGCACCCAAGTTGCGGTCGTGCAGTCTCGCCAGACGGGCAAGGTCGCGGAGCTGGTCGCGCGAGAGGCTGCCGACCAGCCGCCCGGCCATGCAACCGGCCATCGGCCGCGACAGTCCCGCCTCGATCAGCTTGCCCTCGACGCGAGATTCGACATTGGTCGCGCAGCCGGCGACAAGCAGAGACGCGACGAGGGCGAAAGGGATGCGCACGATCAATCTCCATCCGGGGGGGCGGCGATCCACCGCCGTGTCATGCGGATCATCCGCTAACGGCTCGGCCAGGTAAAGGGCGCCGCGGTCTGATCGATGCCTCATCCCGGCGATTTCCGGCACTCGCCGAGGCGGGGTTCGAGCAATCCTAACGGTGCGGCGCAATGGCTGTCGTTCGTCGGGACGCCAGCCTCCGCTGCCATGACCCTATCGGTGCTGTCCGCTTCACCGGGTGGGCCGCGCGGCTTTGAAGCTGACGCCGCTCTGGATGTGCATGCGGTCGAGAACCCCCAATTGGCCGGCGTGGAACCGCGCGATCAGCGGCTGGTCGAGGCGATAGAAGTTCGCCAGCATCTTGTGCCTGTCCCAAGCCGGGGTCTGGAACAAAAGGCTGTTGAAGCTGCGAAAGAATTCGCGCTTGCGCCACATCTGGCCGACCTCGGCCTCGAACAGATCGTGGAGCACGGCGCCGTCGAAGTCGCGCTGCTCGGTCAGCAGGAGGGCGGTGCGCACGGCATCGGCGATCGCATGGCCGGTGACCGGGTTGAAGAAGCCGCCGCGCGTGCCAAGCCTCGCGACGCGTGCGCCGCCGCTGCGCCAGAGCGGTTGAACGTCGTCGCCGAGCGCGATCGGCAGAGCGCCGGCCTGCTCGTGCTCGATCGTGCCGTCCTTCCAGCCGCGCTTGAGCAGATAGGCGTCGAGCCGCGCGCCGACCGTGGGCAGGTCGATCTCGGCGCTGTCCGAATAATAATTGTCCTCCACCAGCAGGCGATCGTCGCTGAGCGGCAGGCAGTGAACGAAATGATAGCCCTCGAGCTGGTCGACGGTGGCATCGGCGAGCACCGGCAGATCGACGCGGTGCGGCCGCGGAAAGCGATATTCGCGCGCCACGAATTTGCGCCAGCCAAGATCGAGCGTCGAGAGATTCGCCGCACCGCGCGCGTCGATCGCGCCATCGGCCCTGATCTTCTCACCGCCCGGCAGGACCAGCTCGTTGTCGCGGACCGCGACGACCTTGGTGTTGAGACGATATTGATCGGGCTTGAGCGCCGCGCGCACCGCTTTGTCGAGGCGCTCGGATGCGAAGCTGCTGATGTCGGCCTTGAGCTTCCGGCTCTGTTCGGGGAAGGCGACATAATAGCCCGGCCAGCGGTGCATCACGAGGGGATCGATCAGCCAGCGCTGCGCCTCGTCGATCTCGGCGTCGAAGAATGAGGAGATATGCTCGCCGCCGAAGCGGTCGGTTTCCTCCACGAGCAGGATCGGCACTTCCGGCCGAACCTTGGCCATGGCGATGGCCGCGAGGCTGCCAGCAAGGCCGCCGCCCGCGATCAGCAGTCCGTCCCTCTTGCCCATAACCATCAGCCATTGCTTACAGCAACCGCTTGGGATTCCGCCATGCCTTGTTCGCCCTTGGTCCGGGGCGCGTCAATTTGGGACTGAAACAGCCATCGCCGTCCACGTGGCCGGATACCACGAAAACCAGGTTTCAGGCGGCTTCGAACCGGGTTTCGGCCCGGGCTTCTGCTGCGGGTTCGGCGGCGACCGTCGCTTCGATCCATCCCCCGCCGAGGACGCGATCGCCATCGTAGAGCACCGCCGCCTGGCCCGGAGCGACGCCATATTCGGGCTGCTCGAAATGGACCGAGCTGCCGTCGAAGCGCACCGGCGTCGGCCGCGCCATCGAGCGGATCTTCGCGGTCAAGCCCAAGCTCCGGTCCGCACTTTGACCCGCGATCAGGTCGTCGCCGAGCCAGTTGATCGCACTGAGTTGCGCGCTGCGCACGGCAAGCGCTCGCTTGGGCCCAACCACGACCCGCCGCTGGGCCGGGTCGAGCGCGACGACGTAGAGCGGCTCGGCCTGTCCGCCGATTTCGAGCCCACGCCGCTGACCGACCGTGAAATGGACGATGCCGTGGTGCCTGCCGAGGACTTGGCCGTTCAAGTCGACGATCTCGCCTTCCTCGCCGGCCTCGGGGCGCACCTTCTTGACCACCGCGGCATAATCACCGTCAGGGACGAAGCAGATATCCTGGCTGTCCGGCTTGCTGGCGACATCGAGCCTTAGCGTGCGGGCGATCTCGCGCACCTGGGGCTTGGGCAGGTCGCCGAGCGGAAAGCGTAGGAAATCGAGCTGCTCGCGGGTCGTTGCGAACAGGAAATAGCTCTGGTCGCG
>JAQGLH010000165.1 GCA_028293005.1 Alphaproteobacteria bacterium | reverse complement strand
ACCACCGAGATCCACCACACTATGGATTCGCATCCCAACGACGACGTCTTCGACACCGCCAAGCCGGTGCTCGGGTTCGGTGCGGCGATCGTCCAGATCCTGATGCTCGACATCGTCTTTTCGATCGATTCGATCCTCACCGCCGTCGGCATGGCCGAGCATCTCGCGATCATGGTGATCGCGGTCGTCGCGGCGGTGCTGGTGATGCTGCTCGCCGCCGAGCCGCTTGCCAATTTCATCAACCGCAACCCGACCATCGTCATGCTCGCGCTCGGCTTCCTGCTGATGATCGGCGTCGTGCTGGTCGCCGACGGCTTCGGCGTCCATGTGCCCACGGGCTATATCTACGCCGCCATGGCCTTCTCGGCCGCAGTCGAAGGCCTCAACATGGCGGCGCGACGGCGGCGCGAGCACGTCAAGCGTCCAAACTGATCGGCCGCACCGGCCCGCGCAAGCGGGACGGCCGGCAAGCGCCTCTTTCGCACTGGCGCCGCGCCCGCCCGAAAGACCGAACCGCCGAAGCCCATTGTTGCGCCATCGGAAAAGTCTGGCCGCGGTTATTGAGCGTTCACAAGCTTCGGCTTATGCGGGGCGGATGACTGTCTATTTCCATGAAGAAGATCTGCCCGAGGGCGTCCTCGCGCCGGGTCCCGTTGCTGTCGATACCGAGGCGATGGGCCTGTTTCCGGGTCGCGACCGGCTGTGCGTCGTCCAGATTTCCGACGGCGGCGGCGACGAGCATCTCGTCCGCTTCGGCGCGGCGAGCGATTTCGCGGCGCCAAACCTGAAGGCGGTGCTCACCGACCGCTCGCGGCTCAAACTCTATCATTTCGCACGCTTCGATCTCGCGACGATGCAGGCCTATCTGGGCGTGATGGCGGAGCCGGTCTATTGCACCAAGACCGCCTCACGCCTGGTGCGGACCTACACCGACCGCCACGGGCTCAAGGACCTCGTGCGCGAGCTGCTCGGCCAGGAGATCTCGAAGCAGCAGCAAACCTCGGATTGGGGCGCTCCCGAGCTGAGCGACGCGCAAAAGGAATATGCCGCGTCCGACGTGCGCTATCTCCACGGGCTCAAGGAGCGCCTCGACGAACGGCTGCAGCGCGAGAATCGCGTCGCGCTTGCCCAGGCCTGTTTCGATTTCCTGCCGCATCGCGCGCTGCTCGATCTCGCCGGCTGGCCGGAAATCGACATCTTTGCTCATGTTTGAACTTCATGTCTGAGCTTGCGGCTCACGAGCGGCTGAAAAAGCAAGGCTGGGCCGCGCCGGGAAGCTCGCACGATGCGGTGATCGCGACGCTGAAGATTGCATTGCCGACCATCATCGGCGTGCTGATCGCCTATCTCGCGATGGCGCCGCTCACCCGCCGCGAGGACATCAGCTTCATCCTCGACAAGAACAAGGTCGAGGTGGCCAAGGAAAGGCTGCGCATCCAATCCGCCCAATACCGCGGCCAGGACAGCAACGGCCGGCCGTTCACGATCGTCTCGCGCCAGGCGGTTCAGCGGACCTCGCTCGAGCCGATCGTCGACATCAACGGCATGGCCGCTCGCATCCTGCTTCAGGATGGACCTGCCGAGCTGCGGGCCAACACGGGGCGCTACAATGTCGAGACGCAGCAGGTCGCCGTGGTTGGCCCGATCCTGTTCACCGCCGCTGAAGGCTATCGCCTCACCACCCGCGATGTCACCGTCGACCTCAATCAGCAAAAGCTCGCCAGCCAGGGCAAGGTCGATGGCACGATGCCGCTCGGCCGCTTCTCCGCCGACCGGCTGCTGGCCAATCTGCCGACCCGAACCGTGACCTTGATCGGCAACGCGCGCTTGCACATTGTCCAGACTGGCCACAGATGAGCAATATGAAAGCCTGCCTCCTCGCCTGCGCCGCCGCCCTGGGGCTGGCTACGACCGCCGCCGCCCCCGCGATCGGACAGACATCCGCGCTTCGCGGCCACAACAGCGACGCGCCGGTCGCGGTATCGGCCGACCGAATCGAAGTGCAGGATCGCGCCGATCGCGCCGTCTTCTCGGGCAATGTCGTCGTCCACCAGGCCGAGCTCACGCTCAACACGCAGCGCCTCACGATCGCTTACACCAAGGCCGGCGGAGTCCAGATCCAGCGGCTCGACGCGAGCGGCGGCGTAACGGTGACCAGCCCGTCCGAGACCGCGCGCGGCCAATTCGGCATCTACGACCTCAACAGCCGCATCATCACCCTGCTCGGCGGCGTAACGCTGATTCGCGGCACCTCGCAGGTGCGCGGCGCGCGGCTCGTGCTCGATCTCAACAGCGGCCGCGCTGTGATGGACGGCGGCGCGGTGGGCGGCATACCCGGCACGACGACGGCACCCGGCGGCCGGGTCAGCGGCACGTTCACCGTCCCCAAGCGCACCAGCTGACGCGCCGGCGCATGCGCCCGGGCTCCGGCTGGCGCGTTGAGCACGAGACGCCGCGCGGCGCGGGGGCCACAGCCGGAGATGATTCGACGCATGGCTCCGCTGCGCGCTCGACCTCGGCGGGCAAGTCATGCAGGATTCTTGCCAGTTGAGGTGATGCGCCGCGCGTCCTAGAGCCGCCGTGACCGCTGGAGCGATGATGAACGAGAGCGTCCCGATCGACCAATTCGGACAAGATGCCGCGAGCGACCCGGCGCTGGGCCACGTCTCGCGCGGCCTGTCGGTGGTGTCGATCGCCAAATCCTACGACCGCAAGATCGTGCTCAAGGACGTCTCGCTCGGCGTCGATCGCGGCGAGGTGGTCGGGCTGCTTGGCCCGAACGGCGCCGGCAAAACGACGTGCTTCTATTCGGTGATGGGCCTCGTCAAGCCGGACAGCGGCCGCATCCTGCTCGATGGGCAGGACATCACCGGTCTGCCGATGTACCGGCGCGCGATTCTGGGGCTCGGCTATCTTCCCCAGGAGACGTCGATCTTCCGCGGCCTCAGCGTCGCGCAGAACATCATGGCGGTGCTCGAGGTC
>JAQGLH010000121.1 GCA_028293005.1 Alphaproteobacteria bacterium | reverse complement strand
TCACCTGCAATTATCACCCGGTGACGGCGAGAATCTACACCGATCTCAGCTTCTTCACCTCGGATCCGCGGGTTGGCCGCGATGCCGCGCAATTGTTCAACTACATCACCGGCTATGTCGAACCGCGCAACCTCGACCTGCTCGTGCTGTCGCCGCACGACATGCGCAACACCTTGTCGCGCTTAATCGATCAGGAGATCGACCATGCGCGCGCCGGTCGTCAGGGGGTGCTGTGGGCGAAGATGAACTCGCTTGTCGATCCGGCGATCATCGAAAAGCTCTATGCGGCGAGCGCCGCGGGCGTGCAGATCGAGCTGGTCGTGCGCGGCATCTGCTGCTTGCGGCCGGGCGTCGCCGGCATGTCCGACAACATCCGCGTCAAATCGATCGTCGGCCGCTTCCTCGAGCACAGCCGGATCTGGTGCTTCGGCAACGGCGATGCGCTGCCGAACCGCGAAGCCCTGGTCTACGTCAGCTCGGCGGACTGGATGCCACGCAATTTCGACCGCCGCGTGGAATATATGCTCAAGATCGAGAATCCGACCGTGCACGCGCAGATCCTCGACCAGGTGATGGTCGCGAACCTGATCGACAACGAGCAGAGCTGGCGGCTCTTGGCCGATGGCCATTATGAGCGGCTTCACCCCGGCCCCGACGACAAGCCGTTCAACCTCCATCGCTATTTCATGACCAACCCCTCGCTGTCCGGGCGGGGGGCCGCACTGCGCAACACCGGCGCCGTGCCCAAGCTGCGCTTGCGTCGCGGCCACTAGGCCATGTCCGACAAGCCGGTTGCGATCATCGACATCGGGTCGAACTCGGTCCGTCTGGTCGTCTATGCGGGCGCGACCCGCATCCCATGGATCATCTTCAACGAGAAGGTGCTTGCCGGCCTCGGCCAGGCGATCGCCAGCACCGGCGCGCTGCCGGACGAGGCGCAGCACCGCGCGCTGGCGGCACTGCGCCGCTTCCGGACACTCGCCGACGAGATGGGGGTTGCCCGTACCTTGGTCGTCGCCACCGCCGCGGTGCGCGATGCCTCGAACGGTCCCCAGTTCCTCGAGAAGGCGCGCGCGATCGGCTTTATGCCGATGATGCTGTCGGGGGAGCAGGAAGGGGTGATGGCGGGATTGGGTGTGCTTTCGGCGATCCCCGAAGCCGACGGCATCGTCGCCGATCTCGGCGGCGGAAGTCTCGAGCTCGTCGATGTCGGCGACGGCAAGGTCCACCGCAGCGCGTCGTTTCCGCTCGGCGTGCTGCGGATCGAGGCGATGATCAAGAAAGGCGAGCCGACGCTCGCCAAGAAGGTCGCCAAGGCGATCGACAGCTTCGACATCGGCAAGCGCTCACGCAAGCGACCGCTCTACATGGTCGGCGGATCGTGGCGCGCGCTCGCCCGCCTCGATATGGTGATCAACGATTATCCGCTGCCGATCACGCACCATTATGAGATGGCGCCCGAGCGCCCGGAGCAACTGCAGACCGCGATCGAAGCGCTGAGCAAGGCGGACGTGAAGAGTGTACCGTCGCTGTCGCTCGCGCGCGTGCCGATGCTCCCTTACGCCAATCGCATCCTCAAGACGCTGGTCGCCGAATTGCGTCCGACCAGCCTGGTCGTCTCGAGCTTCGGGATCCGCGAGGGCCTGCTCTACCACGAGCTCGACGCTGCGACGCGCGCGCAGGATCCGTTGCTCGAAGCGGCGCGCGAAGCGGGGCAGGGGCTCGCCCGCTTTGGCGAGCATGGCGATTTGCTCGACCGCTGGCTCGCGCCGGTCTTCGACGACGGGCCGGCCGCCGCGCGGCTGCGCCTGGCCGCCTGCCTGCTCGCCGATATCGCCTGGCAGGCGCATCCCGACTTCCGCGCCGAGCGCGGCGTCGACATGGCGCTTCACGGCAATTGGGTTGGGGTCGACGCCCCCGGCCGGGTGATGATCGCACAGGCGCTGTTCTGCAACTTCGGCGGCGCGGGCCGCTTCTCCGACCTCGATGTCGCTGCTTTGTGCAGCCCGGACGAGCTCGAGCGCGCGTCGCAATGGGGGCTGGCGATGCGGCTGGGGCAGCGCCTCGGCGGCGGCGTCGCCTCGAGCCTCGAGCACAGCCATCTGCGGCTCGGCAAGGGCGTGCTTCGGCTCGAGCTCGAGAACGGCGCGGGCGCCCTGCGCGGCGAGGCGGTCGAGCGGCGCCTGCGGACCCTGGCATCGGCGCTGGGGCGCAAGCCGGAGGTCGTCGTCGCCTAAACCGCCGGTCTCAGCCGCAGCGGATCGCGGTGACTTTTCCCTGCGCGTCGATCTCGAGGTTGAGGCGGTCCTCGCGATATTCCATCGTCACGATCTGCCCGGGCCGCAGCCAGCGGATGGTGCGCGCGCCGCTCTTCTGCCGCGCCTCCTCGGCCAGCGTCGCGCTTTGCTCGCGCCCGACCAAGGATTGCGCCTTGGCGGCGTCGCAGCCGCCGCCGCTTGCGGCTTCTTGCGCGGACGCGTCAATTGCTTCGGCGGGCGGCGTGGCGGGCACGCAGGCCGCGAGGATGAGCAAGCAGCCGGCGAAAGTGCGGGCGGTCATATCTGTTGCTCCGTTCTGGTCATGACCAGCTTGCCGTTGCGGATCGCGAATGCAAGCCGGCCCTCGACCAGGTCGAGCGCATCGCGGCCGAATTCCTCGAAGCGCCACCCCTCCAGGATCGACAGGCCCTCGCGGCGTCCGGCCGCGAGCTGCTCGAGTTCCTCTGAACGCGCGATCAGCCGCGCCGCGACGTTGCCCTCGCGCGATCGTATCTTGAGCAAGAGCTTGAGCAGGTCGGCAACCAGCGCGCCTTCCTTGCCGAGACCGGGTTGCCGATCCTCGCGCGGCGGCAGTTCGGAGGCGGGAAGCGGATGCGCGGCGGCGAGCGCGTCCATCAGCCGTGCGCCGATGTCGTTCGACCGCCAGGCCGGGGAGAGGCCGCGCACGCGGGCGAGCGCCTCCTGGCTCGACGGCGGATGCGCGGCGACGTCCGCGAGGGTCTCGTCCTTCATGATCCGGCCACGCGGTAAATTCTTCGAGCGGGACTCGAGCTCGCGCCATGCCGCCACCGCCTTGAGCCGGCCGAGCACCTCGGGCTTGCGGCTCGGGATCTTCACCCGCTTCCACGCCAAAGCGGGATCGTTGGCGTAATTGAGCGGATCGCCGAGCCGCTCCATCTCCTGGTCGAGCCAGGCGCCGCGGCCGGTCTTGCGCAACCGCTCGAGCATCTTCGG
>JAQGLH010000091.1 GCA_028293005.1 Alphaproteobacteria bacterium | reverse complement strand
ATCAACGCGGCGAGGCACAAGGTGTAGACCAGCCGCCGGCCAATGCTGAACACTGCAAGCAGCGCGATCGCCACCGCCGCGGCCAGTTCGGCATGCCCCGTCAAAAAGGCGTAGGGACCATTCATCGCCAGCGAAATGGCGAGCGCGAGCGCCGGGATCATGACGTTGAGCCAGGGCGCGGCGCGTGACTCCCAGATATGTTCGAATGCGGGGAACAACGGCGCCTGCGGGATGAGCATCGCGGCGGCGAGGATCAGCAACGGATGCTCGTAGGCCCAGTCGAACACCGCCGGCGCGATCAGCGCGCAAAAAATGCCGCCCAGCGCGCCGCCGAACGCCATCGCCAGATAAAAGCTGGTCAGCCGGTCCGCAGCCGGGCGCACCGCATACATCTCGCTGTGCAAGGTGACGGAAATCACGAACAGCAAGCTCAGGCCCAGGGTCGCCGAGAAAAGCGGGTGCTGCGACCCGCTGGCGAAGGCGAGGCCGCCGCTGATCAGAATGATCAACGGCGCGATCTGGGTGATGAACAAGGCAACGCCGCGCCGCTCTGCGAAGGCGACGACGAAGCTCAGCAGATAAAGGCCAAGCGGGACCACCCACAGCAACGGGACCGCGACGATATCGGTGGTGAGATGCGTGGTGGTCGAAAGCATCAGCCCCGACGGGACCGCCGCCAGCGCGATCCAGCAGGCGACGCGCCAACGGCTGGGCGGCCCGCTCCGCTCGAATGGGGTCACCTCGACCGCACCCGCCGGAATAGTCAGCGCGCAGCCCGCCACGAGCAGGATGAGCAACGCATAACCGCTGGTCCAGAGCAGGCTCTGGTCGTGCAATGTCAGCAGCGGCTCGACCAGCGCCGGATAGGAAATCAGGCCGGCGAAGCTGCCCAGGTTAGACGCCGCGTAAAGTGCGTAAGGCTCGCCCCGTGCAGTCTCGAGCGCATACCAGCGCTGCATAAGCGGCGCCTGGGCAGCGACGATCAGGAACAACGGACCGATCGAGCTGAACAGCAGCCACGGCACCCACAAGGCCGGCGATGCGTCCGGTGGCAGCAGCATCGAGCGAAGTCCGATCGGCAGCCACAGCGCAGCGATGGCGAGCAGCGCAAGATGCAGCCCCGCCTGTCGCCGTGGCGCCAGCCGCGCCAGCCAATGGGCATAAGCATAGCCGCCGAGAAGCAGCATTTGATAGACCAGCATCGCGCTGTTCCAGACTGCCGGCGCGCCACCCACTCTCGGCAGCGCCATCCGCGCGATCATCGGCTGGGTCAGGAAAAGGAGGAACGAGCCAAGGACGATCGTCCCCAGGAAGAGAGGCTTGGCAAGCCGTTCGCGCGGAGAGGCAGCTGCGGCTTCAGGCACTCAGCAACCGAGCGGCGAGCGGAGCATGATAGCTCAATATGCCCGAGCATCCCGCGCGCTTGAACGCGAGCAGGGTTTCGAGCACCAGGGCATCGCGTTCGCCCGCGCCGGCCGCGGCCGCAGCCTCGATCATCGCATATTCGCCCGACACTTGGTAAGCGAACACAGGCACTTCGAATCGTTCCTTCACACGCCGGACGATATCGAGATAGGGCAAACCCGGTTTGACCATCACCCAGTCGGCGCCTTCGGCGAGGTCGAGCGCGACCTCGCGAAGCGCCTCTTCGCTGTTGGCGGGATCCATCTGGTAGCTTCGCTTGTCGCCCTTGAGCAGGCCGCGCGATCCCACCGCATCGCGGAACGGGCCGTAAAAGGCGCTGGCATATTTGGCGGCATAGGCCATGATCCGCACATTGATCTGGCCTTCGCGCTCGAGCGCCGCGCGGATCGCCGCGACCCGGCCGTCCATCATGTCCGAAGGCGCTACGACATCGCTCCCCGCACGCGCCTGGACGAGCGCCTGCTCGACCAGCAGCGCGCTGGTCTCGTCGTTGAGGACGTAGCCTGCATCGTCAACGATCCCGTCATGGCCGTGGCTTGTGTAGGGATCGAGCGCGACGTCGGTGAGAATGCCGATCTCCGGCACTGCATCCTTCACCGCCCTGATCGCGCGGCACACCAGATTGTCGGGGTTGAGCGCCTCGCGCCCGTCGTCGCTGCGCAGCGCGGGCGGCGTGTTAGGGAACAAGGCGATGCACGGAATGGCGAGCGACCGCGCCTCGCGCGCGCATTCGACGAGCAGGTCGACCGACCAGCGCGAGACGCCGGGGAGCGAGGCGATCGGCTCCTCGACGGCGGTCCCCTCGGTGACGAACAGCGGCCAGATCAGGTCCGAAGGGGTCAGCGCCGTCTCGGCGACCAGCGCGCGTGACCAGGGGGCGGCACGCCCGCGGCGCATGCGCAACGATGGAAAGGAAGCAAGGCTCATAGCGGACCGGCTCTAGACCATTTTATCCGCGCGTAAAATCGCGCCATCAGCGATGGACACCTCCGCCCGCTCGCGAGTTGGACCGAGGTGTATTCGAGTAAACCCGTCCCGCGTGAAGCCGTGCTCGTCATCAACGCACATTCGCGCAGGGGCCAGGCCTTATTCCGCAAGGCGCGCCTCAAGCTCAAGCAAGCCGGAATCACGCTGATCGCGGCGCATGCGGTCAAGGACCCTGCGCAGCTCGACACTGTCGTCCAGGAGGCGGTCGCGAGCGGCGCGCCGATGGTGATCGTCGGCGGCGGCGACGGTTCGCTGTCTTCGAGCGTCGATTTCCTGGTCGATCGCGACTGCGTGTTCGCCCTGCTCCCGCTCGGGACCGCGAACAGCTTCGCGCGCACGCTCGGCATCCCCCTCACCCTCGAGGGCGCCATCGAGACGATCGTCACCGGCCGGCGGCGGCGCATCGACCTCGGCGTGATCGACGGCGACTATTTCGCCAATACCGCGTCGATGGGGCTGTCGCCGCTGATCGGCGACAGCGTACCGCACAATCTCAAGAAATATCTCGGCCGCTTCGCCTATCTCGTCTGGGGATTGTGGTGCCTGACCTGGTTCAAGCCTTTTCGCCTCACCGTCGACGACGGCCGCCGCAGCCATGATGTCGTCGCGCTGGAGGTACGGATCGCCAACGGCCGCTTCGTCGGCGGAGTCGAGGTGGTCGAGGACACCGACGTCGACAGCGGCGACATCGTCGTCCAGGCAGTGGTCGGCCATGCCCGCCGGATCCTGATCTGGAACTGGATCGCAATGCTCGCCCGGCTTCCCGCGCGCCGCCAGAACACCATCGATTTTCGGGGCAAGACGCTGCGCGTCACGACCACTCCGCCGCTGACGATCTCGGTCGACGGCGAGGTCGCGGGAGAGACACCAGCAACGGTCGAGATCGCCGCGCGCGCAATCGAAGTGGTCGTTCCCGCTTCGCCCGAGCGCGAGTCTAGCCGCGCGGGTTGAGTGCGCCCCCCGGCTCGGTCGTCGCATGCGCAAGCTCGAGCCCTTCGTCCTCGTCGATCGGAGTCGCCGCCATCCGGCTGCGGCGCCAGCCGCCATGGAAGTAGAGCGCGATCGCCATCAACATCGTCGCGACCATGCCGACCGGGAAGCTGAGCCAGAGAGCATCGGCGCCAAGCCAATGGTCGGCGGCGAAGACGAAGCCGAGCCGCACCGGATACATCGAAATGAACAGGATGATCAGCGGGCCAACCACCTGGCCGTTCGCGCGCACCGTGCCGAACAGCACGAGAGTGACCCCGAAGCAGACGAAGCCCCAGGTGGCGACCAGCTGAATGTGGCGCGCGATCGGAAGCGCCGGGCTGTCCCCGCCGAGGAACAGCTCGAGCGCCGGACGATCGGCGATCGTGAGCAAAACCACCAACGTCCCGGTGAGCAGCAGGCTGAAGATCACGCCCGAACGCGTGATCCGCGAGACGCGATCCCAATTGCCGGCACCGATATTCTGCGCGACCATCGCGGTCACCGCGGCGCCGACCGCCATCGCCGGCATCTGAACATAGGTCCAGAGCTGCTGCGTCACAGAATAAGCGGCGGTGGTGACGACGCCGTGCTGGTTGACCAGGCCGAGCATCATCAGCGCCGACGAAGAGATCACTATCATCTGCAGGCCCATCGGCAGACCCTTGACGAAGATCACCCGCAGCAGCGGCAGCGAGGGTTTGAGATAGGCAAGGTCGGCACGGCGCAGACGCAGCGGAAACTTGCGCGCATAGATATAGACGAGCATCGCCGAGAGGCTGACATAATTGGCGATTGCGGTGGCCGTGGCCGATCCGGCGATGCCAAGCTGCGGGGCCGGCCCGAGGCCGAGGATGAAGACCGGGTTGAGCGTCGAATCGAGCACCACGCTCAGCGCCATGAACCACAAGGGCGTCAGCGCGTCGCCCGACCCCCGCAGCGCCATCATCAGCATGACCATCAGCAGCGAAGCGGGCATCGAGAGGAAGATCACGCGCATATAGGCAAGCGCGAGCGGCATCGCCCCCTCGGGAGTGGCGAGCAGGTGCAAGATCGCGGGGGCGAACAGCCAGCCGACCGCGGCGAGCGCGGTTGCGATCAGCGCGAACGACCCGGCGCCGGTGCCGATCACACGCCGGGCGGCATCGACGTCGCCGCGCCCGCAGGCCTGGCCGATCAGGATCGTCGAGGCCATGCCGAAGCCGAACACGAACGCCATCAGCATGAACATGATAATGTTGGCGTTGGCGGTGGCGGCCAATGCCTCCTCGCCGAGGAAGCGACCGACCCAGATGGCATTGATCGAACCATTGAGCGACTGCAGCACGCTCGAGCCGAGCGTCGGCAGCGCGAACAGCAGCAAAGTGCGGGCGATCGGGCCTGTCGTCAGATCGCGGCGGCGAGAGCGGGCCGCCATCAGCCGAGCCGCGCCAGCGCGGCCTCGAGCCGCTCCGCTTCGGCGGCTTTGTCGCGATGGTCGTCGCGCGCCTTGGCAATCGCCTCGGCCTTGGCCCGCTCGACGAAACTGGGATTGCCGAGCCGCTGGGCGAGCCCGTCACGCTCCTTCTGCGTTGCCTGCAATGCCTTCGCGAGGCGCGCGCGCTCGGCCGCGATATCAATCACGCCGTCGAGCGGCAGGACGAACGTGGCTTCGTCGACGAGGATCTGCGCCGCGCCCCCCGCAGGGGGAGCATCGGCGTTGATCGCGCCGATTCGCGCCAGCCGCTGCACCACCGCCTCGTGGCGCTGCAGGCGGTCGGCGGTTACGGTGCCGCCGTCACGGACATGCAGCGTCAGCCGTGCGCCCGGCGGAACCCCCAGCTCCGAGCGCGCGGTGCGGATGCCGCCGACCAGGCGGATCAGCCAGTCGATCTCGGACACGGCGCTCGGATCGAGCGCGCGTGCGTCGGGCATCGGCCATTTGGCGAGGATCAGATCATAGGGACGCTCACCCATCGCATGCCATAATTCCTCGGTGATGAACGGCATGAACGGGTGGAGCATGACCAATATCTGGTCGAGCACCCAGCCGCCGACCGCGCGCGTCTCGGCCGCCTGGACGCTGTCCGCCTCCATGCCTTCGCCCGGACTCAGGACCGGCTTGATCAGCTCGAGATACCAGTCGCAGAAAAGGTCCCAGACGAAATGGTAGACGATGTTGGCGCTCTCATCGAACCGCAAGTCGGCCATCGCCAGGTCGAGCGCCTGCACCGCCTTGACGGTCTCGCCGACGATCCAGCGGTTGACCGGCGATTGCGCGGCCGGGGGCTCGATCGTCTCGCTCGCACCGATCCCGCTCGCCTGGCAGAAGCGCGCCGCATTCCAGAGCTTGGTCGCGAAGTTGCGATAGCCCTCGATACGCTTCTCATCGAGCTTGATGTCGCGTCCCTGGCTTTCCATCGCGGCGAGCGTGAAGCGCAGCGCATCGGCGCCGTAGCGGTCGATCAGGCCAAGCGGATCGACGGTATTGCCTTTGGACTTGGACATCTTTTGCCCGTCCTTGTCGCGGACGAGGCCATGGCAATAGACGGTGCGGAACGGCACATCGTCCATGAAGTGGATGCCCTGCATCATCATCCGCGCGACCCAGAAGAAGATGATGTCGAAACCGGTGACGAGCACCGATCCGGGATAATGGCGCTCGAGCTCGGGCGTTTGCCGCGGCCAGCCGAGCGTCCCGAACGGCCACAACGCCGATGAGAACCAGGTGTCGAGCACATCGTCGTCGCGGCGCAGCGGCACGACCCCGCCCGCCCTGGCTTCCGCCTCGGCTCGCGCCTCTTCCTCGGTCTCGGCGACAAAGACATTGCCGTTGTCGTCGTACCACGCCGGAATGCGGTGGCCCCACCACAGCTGGCGCGAGACGCACCACGGCTGGATATTCTCCATCCAGTTGAAATAGGTCTTCGCCCAGGTCTCGGGCACGAAGCGGGTCGCGCCCTCGCGCACTGCTGCGATCGCAGGCGCCGCGAGCGTCGCCGCATCGACATACCATTGGTCGGTCAGCCATGGCTCGATCACAACGCCCGAACGATCGCCGAACGGCGTCTGGATGACGCGGTCTTCGACCTTCTCGATCAGCCCCTCGGCCTCGAGCAGCGCCTCGACCGCCCGGCGCGCCTCGAAGCGGTCGAGCCCGACCATCCCAGCCGGGACCAGCCCGTCGGCGGTCTTGACGACGCGCCCCTCGGGATCGAGCATGTTGAGCATTTCGCCGGGCTTGAAACCAGCGCGCTTGCCGACCTCGAAATCGTTGAAATCATGTCCAGGCGTGATCTTTACAGCGCCCGAGCCAAGCTCCGGGTCGGCATGCTCGTCGGCGACGATTGGGACCAGCCGCCCGGTCACCGGCAGGCGCACGTTGGCGCCGATCAGATCCTTGTAGCGTTCGTCCTCGGGATGGACCGCGACCGCCATGTCGGCGAGCATCGTCTCCGGCCTGGTCGTCGCGACCGAAATCGAGCGCGTTCCGTCGGCAAGCGGATAGGTGATGTGCCAGAACTTGCCCTGGACCTCGCGCGTCTCGACCTCGAGGTCCGAGATCGCCGTCTTGAGCTTCGGGTCCCAATTGACCAGCCTCTTGTCGCGGTAGAGCAGTCCCTCGCGGTACAAGGTGACGAACACCTTGATCACCGCCGCGGAAAAGCCCTCGTCCATCGTAAAGCGCTCGTGCGCCCAGTCGCAGGACGCGCCGAGCCGCCGCAGCTGGCGCGTGATTTGCCCACCGGATTCCGCCTTCCACGCCCAAACATGCTCGACGAACTCCTCGCGCGGCATGTCGGTGCGCCTGACGCCCTGGCTGTCGAGATTGCGCTCGACCACCATCTGGGTCGCGATTCCGGCATGATCGGTGCCGACTACCCACAAGGCATCTTTGCCCTGCAGGCGCGCGTGGCGGATCAAGATGTCCTGCAGCACATTGTCGAG
>JAQGLH010000088.1 GCA_028293005.1 Alphaproteobacteria bacterium | reverse complement strand
CCGCCGCCGCGATCGCCTCGCCGAGGCGCTGGGCAGCCTCGACGTGACGCTCGACGAACAGGAGATTGCCGCGATCGAGCAAGCCGTCCCGAAAGGCGCGGCGGCGGGTGACCGCTATCCGACGCCGATGATGGCGCACCTCGACAGCGAGCACTGAGGCGCTATCGCTGCGGCGGGGCAGGGTTGAACCCTGCCGGACAAGCGAACCCGTCACCAGAACCGCTCGCACGACCCGGGGGCAAGATGCCGAGATCCAAAGCGAAGGTCACCGAAGGCCGCGAGCGGCGCGGTGGACAATTCATCGCCGTCGCCGCGCGGCGAATGGCCGAGCTGGGGTATGAAGGGACGACCGTCCGCGATATCGCCAAGGAGATGGGGCTGACCTCGGCCACGCTCTTCCATTATTTCCCCAGCAAGAACGACCTGCTCGAAGCGATCATCCAGGTTGGCGTCGAGCACGGCCTTGGCGTCATCCGCAACGCGATGGGCGCCGATTTTACGCCTCTCGCGCGGGTCCAGCGGCTGGTGCGCGCGCATCTCGGCATCGTCTATGGCGAGATGGGGCATATCCATCACGTCTGGACCTCGGAATGGTCCAAGCTCAGCGTCGAGGCGCGTGAGCGGCTGCGGACGCGCAACGAGGAATATCGTGGAATCTGGCGCGAGACGCTGCGCCGCTTGAACGAGGCCGGTCTCCTGAGGAGCGATGCCGAAGTGCTTCGGCACCTGCTCCTGCCTGGCCTCAACTGGACCAGCACATGGGCGCATTCGCTCGACGGCGAGCAGATGGATGCATTGGCCGATCAGATCTGCTCGGTCGTTCTCAATTGCTCGGTAGCCGAATTTCGCCGACTGCATGGCAAGGAAGCGACCAAGGAGCGGCAAGATGGATCGATCGGCTGACCGGCAAATGCGCGTCATCCGCGCGCGCCATCCGGTGTCGCTCGATGCGCTCGCCATGGAAACCGCCGAGATCCCGCAGCCCGGCCCCGGTGAGATCCAGCTGAGGCTGAGGGCGAGCTCGCTCAACTATCATGATTATGTGGTCGCGGGCGGGCGGCTGCCGGTGCCCGATGGGATGATCCTGCTCTCGGATGGCGCCGGAGAGGTGACGGCTCTCGGCGAGGGCGTCGCCGCGGTCGCCCCCGGCGATCATCTGTTCAGCCGTTTCTTTCCGCATTGGGACGCGGGGCCGCCGCGGCGCGACATTCGCGAGGATGCGCCCGGCGACAAGGCCGATGGCTTCGCCTGCGAATGGACGGTGAAGTCGGTGAGCGCGTTCACACCGGCGCCGCGCGGCTATTCGGCGGCCGAGGCCGCGACCTTGACCTGCGCAGGGGTGACCGCCTGGCGCGCGCTGATGGTCGATGGTCCGCTGGCCGCCGGCGAGACCGTGCTGATCATGGGGAGCGGCGGCGTGTCGATCTTCGCGCTGCAATTCGCGAAGGCGGCGGGCGCGACCGTCATCGCCACCTCATCGTCCGATGCGAAGCTCGAACGGCTCGGGGCGCTCGGCGCCGACCATCTGATCAATTACCGCAAGACCGAACGCTGGGGCGATGCGGCGAAGCGGCTGACGAACGGCGTCGGAGTCGATCACGTCATCGAGATTGGCGGCGCGGGGACGCTCGACCAGTCGATGAGCGCGACGCGGGTCGGCGGGCATATCGCTCTGGTCGGAATCCTCGCCGGCCTTGCCGCGCCGGTGACGACAGCCTTGCTGATGACCAAGCAGCTCCGCGTGCAGGGGCTTGCGGTCGGCAGCGGTGCCGACCAGGTCGGGATGACGCGCTTCATCGAGACGCACGGCATCCGCCCGGTGATCGACAGCCATTTCCCGCTCGAGCGCCTCGCCGACGCCTTCCGCCATCAGGAAAGCGGCGCGCATTTCGGCAAGATCTGCATCGACATTTGAAGCGGCCGGGCCATGGCGGCCGCCAGAAGCCACAAGGAACCGAAGATGGATTTCAATCTCAGCGCGGAGCAGGCCGAATTGCGAGACGCGGCGCGCAGGTTCGCACGCGCGGAGCTTCCGGCGATCGCCGCCGACTGCGAAGCGCGCAACGTGCCGCCGTCGCGCGATCTCGTCCGCCGCTATGCCGAGCTTGGCTTCCTCGGGATCAACGTGCCCGAGAGCCTCGGCGGGATGGGGCTCGGCAACATCGAGGCATTGCTCGTGCTCGAGCAATTCGCGCAAATTTCCTCGGCGGTCGCGTTCCCGATCTTCGAATCTTCGGTCGGGCCGGTGCGCGCGGTCGAGCGCTTCGGCTCGGACTCGCTCCGCCGGCGCATCGTCCCGGCGGTCTGCGCCGGCGAGAAGATCATCGCCGTTGCGATGTCGGAGTCCGAGGCCGGCTCGGCTCTGTCCGATCTTCGAACGCGCGGGGTCGAGAAGGACGGCATGATCCTGCTCAACGGCAGCAAGCGCTGGTGTTCCGGCGGCGGCCATGCCGACGGCTATGTCGTCTATTGCCGCCTCTCCGACGAGCCCGGTGCCAAGGGCATCGGTGCGGTGCTGGTCGAAAAGGAGATGAAGGGCTTCAGCGCGGGCGCGGCCGAAAGCCTGATGGGCTTCCGCGGGATCCCGTCGGCCGACCTCCATTTCGATGATGTCGAGGTGCCGCTCGACAATGTCATCGTTCCCGCCGGCGGCTTTCGGCGGCTGATGGAGGCGTTCGATCTCGAGCGCTGCGGCAACGCGACGATGGCGCTTGCGCAGGCGTCCGGCGCGCTCGAGGACGTGCTCGTCTATGTCGAGCAGCGCAAGCAGTTCGGGCGGCCGCTGATCGAATTCCAGGCGGTCCAGCTCAAGCTCGCCGACATGGCGATGAGGGTCGAAGCATCGCGTCTTTTGATCTACCGCGCCGCCGCCAATTCGGGCGCCGCGCTGCCCTCGATCCTCGATTCCTCACTGGCCAAATGCTTCTCGAACGAAGCCGCGCGCGAAGTCACGGGCAATGCCGTCCAGCTGATGGGCGCTTACGGCTATTCGAAGGAATTCCCCATGGAGCGGCGGCTGCGCGATAGCTGGGGCTGGGGCATCGCGGGCGGTGCGATCGACATCCAGAAGGTCAATATTGCGGCGGCGCTGGCAGGCCGCCGCTTCAACCAGCGCGCCGGGTAATTTCCCCCTCCCGCTCGGGGAGGGGGGAGCTGCAGCCCTCGGTCACCCGACCGGCTTGGCCGCGCGCTTGGCGGAGAGGATGCGGATCGGGGGTGCCAGCATTTGGCCCTTCATCACCCCTTCGCCTTGGGTCGGCGAGGTCGGTGCGGCGAGGATCTTGCGCACCACGTCCATCCCTTCGGCCACACGGCCGAACACCGCGAAACCGAGATTGTCTCCCGGCTGCGCGGGATTGGCGTCCATCGAGGGAAAGGCGCCGACCGTGATGAAGAAGTCGCCGTTGGCGGAGCCGGGTGCCGCGCGCGCCATCGAGATTGCGCCTTCGACGTGCGATAGGCCGGTCTTGGTCGTGGGCTCGTGCGCGATCGCCTTGAGCACGCGCTTGGGATCATTGCGTGCGCCGCCCTGGATCAGGCCAAGCCCATCTGTGCCCACCTTGGTGGCCCGATAGAAAGTGGCGCCGTCGAAGCGCTTCTGATCGACATAGCGCAGGAAGTTTGCGGTCGTGATCGGCGCGCGATCCTTCTCGAGCTCGAGGATGATCGGCCCCATGCTGGTTTGCAGCGCGACGCGGACCGTCTCGGCCTTGAGCGCGGGCCCAATCGGTGTGGCAACCGGCGCGGGCGCTTCGGTCTGGGCGATGGCTGCGGTGACGAGGAGCGGGACGAGCGCAAGCGCGAGCAAGGATTTGAGCATCGCGCATTCTTATGGCGCTGCCGCGAGCGTCACAAGCATGCAAAAAACGGGCACGTGCGGAACCGCTCAGCTCGGGATTATCGCATTCTTGACCGGCGAAGACGCCGAGGCTTCGGTAACCGTCTGTTTCCCGAGCTTGGATGGGGCAACCGGAAGGGGTATCGAGGGTCATGGCCTTTCTCGCGAACGGCGCTGCAGCCTCGATCAAGGGTGCGCGGACGAAGGCGAGCGCGGCGATGGAATGGGCTACGTCGTAACAGGGAGGGGAGTGGGCTATGGTCGACGATCGAAAGTTGATCGCCGTGTTCGGGGCAACCGGACAGCAGGGCGGCGGCGTGGTGCGCGCGCTTCAGGCGGATGGCCGGTTCAAGGTCCGCGCTTTGACCCGCCATCCCGACAAGCATTCCGGTCTTGCCGAAGACGTCGTCGAAGCGGACCTCAGCCGGCCCGAAACCCTGAAAGCCGCGCTGGAAGGCGCCCATGGGGTTTTTCTCGTCACCAATTTCTGGGAACCGGGAACCGACGAGCTCGAGCAAGCGACTGCCGCGGTTCGCGCCGCTCGCGAAGCTGGGGTCAAGCATTTCATCTGGTCGACGCTTCCGGACGTCGAGGCGATCAGCGGCGGATCGCTCGACGTGCCCCACTTCACCGGCAAGGCCAGGATCGACGCGATCGTCGCAGAAGCCGGTTTCGACCATCACACCTTCGTGATCGCGCCGTTTTTCTATCAGAATCTGCAGGGCGCGCTGACGCCGCAGGTCCAACAGGATGGAAGCCTCGGCTGGGCGTTGCCGATTGATCCGAACCTACGGCGAATCCACATGGGCGACATCAGCGAGCTCGGCAATGTCGTGGCGGGCGCGTTCGCGCACCCCGAGGAGGCCGACGGCAAATATCTCGCCCTGGTCGGCGAGTATATGAGCTTCGGCGACATCGTCGACACGCTGAACGCTCAGGGCCACCAATTTTCATTCACGCAGGTCCCCAAGGAGGTGTTCGCGACCTTCTTCCCGGGCGCGGCCGAGCTTGGCGAGATGTTCGGCTACATTCAGGCCCACTCCTATCTGGGTTCGGCGATGGCGGAGGAGATCGCGCTGGCGAACAAGATCGCCGCAAGGCCGCCGACCAGATTGGCGGACTGGACGCGCGCCAATTTGCCCGTCTAGGCGCGTCTAGCTCACCGCGCGGTCGCGCATCTTTTCGAGCCGGCATGCGAGCTGGCGGCGAGTGATGCCCAGATCCCGCGCGGCTTGCGAGAGATTGCCGCGCGCGTCCGCGACCGCCGCCTTCATGATCTCATGCTCGGCGGCCGGGAGGCCCTTGCTGTCGGCCTTGATCATGCCGAGCATCTTGTGCGCGACGTCGCGCACCGACTCCTCCGGCTGCCCGATCAGGCCGTTGTCCGAGAGGCCGAGCGTCGTCCGCACCGGGGGAAGCTCCCCGCTGGGAAAGAGGTGGCGAAGATCGATCGGCTCGCCTGCGTCGGCGAGCAGCACGGCGCGCTCGACGAGGCGCTCGAGCTCGCGCACGTTGCCGGGGTAATCGTGCATCAGCAAAGTATCGAGCGCCCGGGCGGTGAAGCCGCGCACCGTGCGCCGGTGCTGCGCCGAATATAGAGCTCGAAAATATTCGAGCATCAGCGGAATATCCTCGCGGCGCTCGCGCAGCGGCGGGACCCGGATCGGGCAGGTCGCCAGCCGGTAATAAAGATCCTCCCGGAAGCTGCCGTTCTTCACCGCTTCGCGCAGGTCGTCGTTGGACGCGGCGATGATGCGCACGTCGACCTTGGTTGCGTGCGAGGCACCGACGCGCTCGATCTCGCGCTCCTGGATCGCGCGGAGCACCTTGCTCTGCGCGAGCGGAGACAGCGAGGCGACCTCGTCGAGAAACAAGGTGCCGCCTTGCGCCCGCTCGAAGCGGCCGGCGCGTTCGGCATGCGCGCCGGTGAACGCGCCCTTGGCGACTCCGAATAACTCCGCCTCGATCAGCCCCTCGGGAATGGCGGCGCAATTGATCGCAATGAACGGCCCATCGCGGCGCGCGCTGAGCCGGTGCGCGAGCCGCGCGAAAAGCTCCTTGCCGACACCGGTCTCGCCCTGGAATAGCAGGGTCGCCGACGTATCTGCGGTCTTTTCCACGAGATGCCGCGCGGCAATGAAGCTTGCCGACGCGCCGAGGATGCCGTCCGCCGGAGCGGCAAGATCGCCGACGTTCAGCCGTCGTTCGAGCCGACTCTCGTCCTGCTCTGCCGGGTCGCTCCATTCCGCCTCGGGGCGTCCGATCAGCAGGCAGCACGAATGCCCCATTCCGGCGCATTCGACCTCGCGCATGATGATCGGCTGGCCGGCGAAGGCGGTCGCGAAGCCGCTCGCAAAGCCGGTCTGCAGCCAGCACACCGGATCGGTGCTGATGCCGATCTTCGCAAGGTGCGTCCCCGCCTCGAATGAATCGTGGACGAGGAAGTGGCCCTCGAATTTCCCCTTGTGCGGATCGGCGCAGAGCTCGAGGATTTCGGTCCAGCCGAAACCGGTCAGCGCATGCGCCTGCGGCCCGACCGCAAAAGCGTCGAAATAGCTGGTTCCCGGGCGCAGTGCCTTGGCGGATGCCGCACAGCGCGATCCTTCAGCGAAGCCGAGGTTCCAGAACACCTGCCGCGCCGCATTCCAGCCGAGCAGGTTGATCATCTGCTCGCGCAACGCGCCGACCGCGATGTCGGTGAGCAGCACGCAGCGTTCGCCGTCACGCCAGACGCGACCAAGCTCGGGCGAGAAGCGGACGCGATCGGAAAGATCGCGCATGTCTGGCAGATAGTCGGCCATCGAAATCCTTACCGAAAGGTAAAAGGGAGGCTCTCAGACGCTATCTACTTTGACGTACATGTCAATCGGACGCCGCTCAAAGCAAAGACCAGGCCTCGATCTCCTCCTGCAGCGTCTGTTGGCACGAACATTGCTGAGTATTCCGACAAGGTTGCAGAAAGACCGGGCGGGAGAGCGATGACGGACGAAGCAAAATTGACCGACTTCGGGACGGGACGGCAAAGTCGCGCGATTTTTGCGGACGAGTCGCTTTACCGGCTCGAGATGGAGCGGATCTTCGGACGCTGCTGGCTTTTCCTGGCGCACGAATCGCAGATCCCGAACCCAGGCGATTATTTCCGCACCTTCATGGGCGAGGACGATGTCATCGTCGTTCGCCAGCGCGACATGGGCGTGCGCGCATTCCTCAACAGCTGTACGCACCGTGGCAACCGCATCTGCCGGGCGGACCGCGGCAACGCCAAGGCGTTCACCTGCAATTATCATGGCTGGGCGTTCGCGCCGGACGGCGCGCTTGCCAGCGTCCCGCTCGAGCAGGAGGCCTATTTCGGGGAGATCGACAAGAGCCGCTTCGGCCTCGTCCCGGTCGCCCGCGTCGCAAGCTACAAGGGCCTGGTGTTCGGCTGCTTCGATCCCGACGCGCCCTCGCTCGAAACCTATCTCGGCGACGCCAAATTCTATCTCGATGTCTGGCTCGATGCCATGCCGGGCGGCTCTGCGCTGATCGGCGAGACGCAGAAGGTCGACCTCGAAACCAATTGGAAGCTGCCGGTCGAGAATGTCTGCGGCGACGGCTATCACCTCGGCTGGGCGCATGCCGGCGCCATGCGCGCGGTCCAGACGATGGACCTCGCCGGCCTGACCGTCGGCAACGACAGCACCGATCTCGACGGCGGCCTGTCGATCGCCGGGCTCAACGGCCATTCGACACTGGCGGCGCTCGACGGCGTCTCCGGCTACAGTTTCTATCCTGATCCCAAGCCGATGCTCGAGTATCTCGAGGCGAACCGCGCGACCGTGATCGAGCGGCTCGGCCGGCTGCGCGGCGAGAAATTGTGGGGGTCGCAGATCAACATCACGATCTTTCCCAACCTTCAGCTGCTTCCCGGCCTCAACTGGCTGCGCACTTATCATCCCAAGGGCCCGGGCAGGATCGAGCAATGGACCTGGGCGATGGTCGAGCGCGCGATGCCCGAGAAGGTCCAGGCCGCGATTCTGGACAACCAATGCCTGACCTTCGGCCCCGCAGGCCTGTTCGACAATGACGACGGCGACAATCTCGCCGCCTGCACCGAGCAGTCGCGCGGCTGGCGCACCGCGCAAATGGATCTTCACACCAACATGGCGGTCGGCCGCTCGGGCCCGCGTGAGGGCTTGCCGGGCGACATCGCCGCCGGGCTCGTGAGCGAGCACAACCAGCGCTATTTCTACAGGCGCTGGCAGGAGCATATCGACGCTCCGACCTGGGCCGAGGTGCCGGTCTACAATCTCAATCCGCTGGCCTCCAGTCCGCTAGGCCAGGCCGATGCCGATGCCGATGCCGGGGCGGAGGCGCGCGATGCTGCTTGAACGGCCGGCTTTCGATCTCGCTGAGCATATCGCGCTCGAGCAGGCCTTGTACCGCGAGGCGCGGCTGCTCGACGAAGAGCGCTTCGCCGAATGGCTCGAGATGACAACCGAGGACGTGGCCTATTGCATGGCGCTGCGCGCGCGGCGCTTCCGCAAGGACCGATCGGGCGATCCGCCGATCGGGACGGGCATGATCTTCAACGAGGATCGCGCACGGCTGTGCCTGCGGATCGACCGCCTGCGCTCGGGCTATGTCTGGGCGGAGGATCCGGTCAATTTCGTGCGGCGCATCATCAGCAACGTCGAGATCGCGCTGGCCGAAGAGGGGGCCGGTGGAGAAGGGTGCGCCGAAGTCCATTCGGTGGTCACCATCCACCGCAGCCGCATCAACAACCAGACCCGCACGCTCGTCGCCGGCCGCAAGGATCGCTGGCGCCGCGAGGACGGCGCCTGGCGGCTCGCACGCCGCGACCTCGTGCTCGACCACAGCACGATTCCGGACAGCAACCTCAATGTGTTTTTCTGAGCTTTTTGACCAAGGGGAGTAACAATGCGCTTTGAACGCTTCGGCAATGAGCCTGGCTATGGCAGCTACATGAACCTCAAGGAGGGCTGGGTCGACCGTCAGATCTTCAGCGATCAACAGATCTACGAGGAGGAGATGTACCGCATCTTCGCGCGATCGTGGCTGTTCGTCGCGCACGACAGCCAGATCCCCAAGCCGGGCGATTTCCTGACCACCTACATGGGCGAGGACGGCGTGATCGTCGCGCGCCAGAACAACGGGTCGGTCAAGGTCTTCCTCAACAGCTGTCCGCATCGCGGCAACAAGGTCTGCTTCGCTGACGCCGGCAACACCCGGCGCTTCGTCTGCAACTATCATGGCTGGGCGTTTGACACCGCCGGTGCGCTCAAGGGCATGCATGAGGAATATTGCTACGATCCGGGCGATCTCGATCGTTCGAAGCACGGCCTCAAGCAGGTCGCTCACGTGAGCAGCTACAAGGGCCTGATTTTCGCGACCTTCGCCACTGACGGTCCGACGCTCGAGGAATGGCTCGGCGACTTCCGCTGGTACCTCGACATGCTCCTCGACAATGAGGAGGGCGGCACCGAATTCATCGGCG
>JAQGLH010000087.1 GCA_028293005.1 Alphaproteobacteria bacterium | reverse complement strand
GGCGGCCGCGCCGAGTGGCAGGCGGTGCTCGAGGCCTTCTGGCGCGACTTCAAGCCCAAGACCGCCGAGGTGATGGAACAGCAGCCCTCGGAGATCACCGCCGCGCTCGACGAATTCCTCGCACCCTATCTGTTCGGCGAGAAGGAGGACGGCTCCGATCCACGGCTTTGCCCGGCCTGCGGCGACGGTCGGCTGGCGCTTCGCGGCGGCCGCTTCGGCGCGTTCGTCGCCTGCTCGAATTACCCCGAATGCAAATTCACGCGCCGCTTCGGACAGGCGGGCGAGGAGGGCGCGAGCGAGGGGCCGACAACGCTCGGCAGCGATCCGCAGAGCGGCGAGCCGGTGACGATGCGCAGCGGGCGCTTCGGCCCCTATTTCCAGCTCGGCGAGGGCAAGGAAGCGAAACGGGCGTCGATTCCCAAGGATACTCCCGAAGCCGCGACCGATCTCGATTGGGCGCTGCGCTTGCTCTCGCTGCCGCGCACGATCGGCAACCATCCCGAAAGCGGCAAGCCAATCACCGCATCGATCGGACGTTACGGGCCATACCTCGCACATGATGGCAAGTACGCGAAGCTCAGCTCGACGGCGGAGGTGTTCGAAACCGGCATGAATGCGGCGGTGGTCAAGCTCGCCGAAGCCGCCAGCGGCGCCGGGCGGGGCCGCGGTGGCCGCGAGCCGCTCAAGATGCTTGGCAAGCATCCGCGTACCGAGGCCGAGATCAAGCTGATGGAAGGCCGCTTCGGGCCCTATGTCACCGATGGTACGACCAACGCGACCTTGCCCAAGTCGCTCGCCCCCGAGGCGCTGACGCTCGAGGAAGCCGCGCAACTGCTCGACGAGCGCGCCGCCAAGGGGCCGCCGGCCAAGCAAGGGCGCCGCAAGGCCGCCCCGGCGAAGAAGGCCGCCCCAGCGAAGAAGGCGGCCGCGGCAAAAAAGCCCGCCAAGAAAGCCGCGAAGAAGAAATAGGCTGTCTGCAACCCGGCTGGAGCGCCGGTAGGCAAGAATGGGCTTCGACAGGCTCAGCCCGAACGGGGGGTTTGGTCGCCCCGGCCTCATCCCGTTCAGCCTGGCTTGTCGAAGGGCTTCCTTTTTTGTGACCTACGCCATCAGCAGCTGATCGCCCCCAAGGCCCGCGAGCAATTCGATCAGTCCGCCCGTCGCCACGCCGCCGGCCAGCGCCTCGGCGCTCATCCCGGCGGCGGCGAGGCCGCTTTGGCAGACGATGACCTCGACTCCGATGGCGAGCGACTCGTCGAGCAATTGGCCGAGCGTCGGGACGCCGTCGCCATGCCGGCTCTCCATCGCCGGGCGAGTGCGGTCGGCGAGCACCGCCGCGCCCGCATGGAGGTAGATCCGGCTCCGCGCGCCGAGCGCCGCATTGGCCGCCGCGACCGACAGCGCGGCGTGGAAGCGCTCGGCATCTGCGCTTGCGACGATGATCGTCAGCCCCGGCACGAGGGGCAGCCCGGGTCTTTGCGCAAGGCGACGGTGCGGAAGCGGAGCGCGATCGCGTCGACGAGCAGGAGCTTGCCCGCGCTGTCCTCGCCGAAGCCGGTCAATGCGCGGATCGCCTCGACCGCGGCCAGGCTGCCCATCACGCCGGCCATCGCGCCGAGCACGCCTTGCTCCGAGCAGCTTTGCTCGGGCCGATCGGGATCGCTGCCGACCAGGCACCGGTAGCACGGCTTGTCGGGCTCCCAGCCGCGGAACAGGCCGAGCTGTCCTTCGAACTGCGCGACCGAGGCCGAGATCAGGGGGATGCGCAACGCGAGCGCCGCATCGGCCACCGCGAGCCTGGTCGCGAAGCTGTCGGATCCATCGACGATCACCTGCGCGCCGGCGAGCAATTGGCCGGCATTGTCGGGCGTCAGGCGGATAGGGAGGGCATTGATCGTGACGTCGGGGTTGAGTCGTTCGGCCGCGGCCTTGGCGCGTTCGGCCTTGCCGGCGCCCTCGTCGGCGGTGCCGTAGAGGATTTGGCGCTGGAGGTTGGACAGCGAGACATGATCGTCATCGATGATCGTGATCTGCCCGACCCCCGCCGCGGCGAGATATTGAATCAGCGGCGAGCCGATCCCGCCTGCGCCGATCACGACCGCCCGGCCGGCGAGCAGCAGGCGCTGGCCTTCGCCGCCGATCTGCTGGAGGACGATGTGGCGGGCGTAGCGTTCGAGTTGCTGGTCGCTCAAGCTCACGCTGGGGCTCACCGGCCGGTCGAGCCGAATCCGCCGGCGCCGCGCGCGGTGTCGTCGAGCGCCTCCACCTCGACGAGTCGTGCCCGCTGCACCGGGGCAGGGACGAGCTGCGCAATGCGGTCGCCGCGAACGATCTCGAACGGCTCGCTGCCGAGATTGGCCAGGATGACCTTGACCTCGCCGCGATAGTCGCTGTCGATCGTGCCGGGGGTATTGAGGCAGGTGATGCCGTGCTTGAGCGCGAGGCCCGAACGCGGCCGGACCTGCACTTCATAACCTTCGGGAATCGCGATCGCGAAGCCCGTCGCGACGGCGTGACGCCCGCCCGCCGCGAGGGTCACGTTTTCGGCGGCGACGACGTCCATGCCTGCCGCCCCGTCGCTCGCATAGGAGGGGAGCGGAAGATCCTCGCCATTGTCGAGACGGCGCAGGCGGATGGCGATATCAGGCAAGTTCATCGGCGATCCTGTCGGCAAGGCGACGGGCGATATCGCGCTTGGGTGCGCGGGGAAAAGTCTCGACCCCGGCGCTGCTGACCAGATGAACCTCATTCTCGTCGCCGCCCATCACGTCGCCCGATACGTCGTTGGCGACGATCCAGTCGCAGCCTTTGCGGGCAAGCTTGTCCTGCGCGGCGGCGAGCACATTGTCGGTCTCGGCGGCGAAGCCGACGAGCAGGGCCGGGCGCTTCGCGCTTGCCGCAAGCTCCGCGAGGATGTCGGGATTGGCGCTCCATGCGAGGTCCGGCGGCCCGTCGGCCTTCTTGAGCTTCGCGCTGTTGGGCTCGACCCGCCAGTCGGCGACCGCGGCGACGAGCACCGCTGCATCGGCTGGCAAGGCCTCGTCGACCGCTGCTTGCATTTCGCGCGCCGTCGCAACGTCGACTCGATCGACGCCTGCAGGTGTCGTGAGGGCGACCGGACCGGCGACCAGGGTCACCCGTGCGCCTCGAGCGGCAAGCGCCTCGGCAATGGCAAAGCCCTGCTTGCCCGACGAGCGGTTGGCGATCATCCGCACTGGGTCGATCGGCTCCTGCGTCGGCCCGGCGGTGACCACGACATGCTTCCCGGCCAATGCCATAGCCGAGTCGCCCAGCGCCTGCTCGATCGCGGCGAAGATCGCGGGCGGCTCCGGGAGACGACCGGGGCCAAATTCGCCGCAAGCCATCTCGCCCTCTTCGGGCTCGAGCAGGATCACGCCGTCCGCACGCAGCCGGGCGACGTTGCGGATGGTCGCGGGATGCTGCCACATCCGTATGTTCATCGCCGGAGCGGCGAGCACTTTCTTGTCGGTGGCGAGCAGCAAGGTCGTGGCGAGGTCGTCGGCGATACCGGCGCTCATCTTCGCGAGCAGATCGGCGGTGGCGGGGCAGACGACGATCAGGTCGGCCTGGCGGCTGAGCTGGATATGCCCCATCTCGACCTCGTCCTTGAGGTCGAACAAATTGGTGTAGACCTTGTTCTCGGACAATGCGGCGAGCGTCATTTCGGTGACGAACTGCGCGCCGCTCCTGGTCAGCACGCAGGTCACTTCGCCGCCGGCCTTGCGGACCAGCCGGATCAGCTCGGCCGATTTATAGGCCGCGATCCCGCCGCCGACGACCAGCAGAATGCGTCGCCCGCGCATCATGTCCGGCCCCGCATCATCGCCGGCCCCGCATCAGGTCCCTGGCCCCGCATCGTTTCAATGTAGGAGCAAGATCGCGGCCGCGCCAGCGGCGGCGGAGAGCAGCGCGGTGAGCAGATAGCGGCCGAAACGGCGCGGTGCCACGACCACCACGTTGGGGAGCGGCGGCGCCGGCGGCGCGGCGCCCGGAGGCGGATAATAATAGTCGATGCGCCGGATCAGCTCGGGAATTTTCGCAAAGGCGCGCCAGTCGCGCACCAGCCGGTCGGCGATCGCGGTTTCGGGGCCGAGCTCGGTGCGCAGCCATTCGCGCAGGAAGGGCTCGCTCGCCTCCCACATGTTGATGTCGGGATCGAGCGTGCTCGCGACGCCTTCCTCCATCACCATCGTCTTCTGGAGGAGCAAGAGGTGCGGCTGCGTCGGCATGTCGAAATCGCGGGTGATCGTGAACAGGCCGTCGAGCATCTGGCCGATCGAAATCTCCTTGGCCGGCAAGCCGCGGATCGGCTCGCCGACCGCGCGTAGCGCGGTCGCGAACTCGTCGACATTGTGGTGCGGCGGTACATATTGCGCCTCGAAGTGGATCTCCGCGACGCGACGGTAATTGCCGACGATCAGGCCGTAGAGGATCTCGGCCAGCCACAGCCGCGCCTGACGGTCGACCCGCCCCATGATTCCGAAGTCGATCGCGGCGATCCTTCCGTCGGGAAGCGCGAACAGGTTGCCGTGATGGAGATCGGCGTGGAAAAATCCGTCGATCACCGCCTGACGCAGGAAGGCGCGGACGAGGATCGCGGCAAGCGCTTCGCAGTCTTGCCCGGCGGCGATCAGCGCGTCGCGATCATTGAGCTTGATGCCATCGAGCCATTCGAGGGTGAGCACCCGGCGGGCCGTCCGCCGCCAGTCG
>JAQGLH010000081.1 GCA_028293005.1 Alphaproteobacteria bacterium | reverse complement strand
TGGGCTCGGTGGCGGCGAGCGGCGGCTATTGGATCGCGACCACGGGCGACCAGGTCTTCGCCGAGCCGAGCACGATCACCGGCTCGATCGGCGTGTTCGGGATCATCCCCAGCTTCGAGGGCACGTTGAAGAAGCTCGGCCTCGGCGCCGACGGCGTCAAGACCACCCCGCTCAGCGGCGAGCCTGACGTGCTACGCGGGCCTTCGCCCGAAGCCAGCCGCTTGATCCAGATGAGCATCGAGGAGATCTACCGGCGCTTCATCACTCTGGTCTCGGCCTCGCGCAAGCTGCCGGTCGCGCGGGTCGATCAAATCGGCCAGGGCCGCGTGTGGGATGGGGGAACGGCGCATCAATTGGGGCTGGTCGACCGCTTCGGTTCGCTCGATCAGGCGCTCGCCGAAGCCGCGCGGCGCGCCAAGCTCGATCCGGCCAAAGCCAAGCCGGTGTTCCTCGACAGGGAGCCTTCGCTGATCGAATCAATGTTCGATTCGGTTGCCGAGGACGACGACGACCAGCAGGCACGCGACGTGTTCAGCAGGATCGCCGCAAAGTCGTCGCTGACGCTTGCACGCGCGGTGACCGATGCCGAGCGGCTGGTCGCCGGGCCGGCGCTCCAGGTGCGGTGCCTGCAATGCCCGCCGTCCGTGTCGTCGCGCACCGGCGCTCCCAAGCGCGATCGGTTGAAGGCCTTGCTCGGGCTGCTGATGCCGTGATCCGCCTGCGCCCCGCGACGTCGGATGATGCCGCGGCGATTGCTTCGATCTACGCGCCGTTTGTCAGCGACAGCGCGATCAGCTTCGAGACCGATCCGCCCGATGCCGCAGAAATCGCCGCCCGCATCCGTGCTGCCGACGCCTCTTATCCCTGGCTCGTCGCGAGCGAGGAGGGGCGCATCCTCGGCTATGCCTATGCGTCGCGTTTCCGGGCGCGCGAGGCGTATCGCTTCTCGGTGGAGACCAGCGTCTATGTCCTTCCCGCCGCCCAGCGCCGCGGCCTCGCGACGCGCCTTTACCGCGAGCTGATCGACACGCTCGTGGCGCAGGGCTTCACCCAGGCGATGGCGGCGATCGGTCTGCCCAACCAAGCCAGCGTCTTGTTCCACGAGGCGTTCGGCTTCGAGAATACCGGCATCTACCGCAAGGCCGGCTACAAGCTCGGGCGATGGCACGATGTCGGGCTGTGGCAGCGGCCGCTGGCGGGGACCGAAGTCCCGCCCCGCGAGCCGCGGAAGCTGAGCGAGCTCGGGAGCATTCACCCGCGATAGGGAGGCAGGCCCCAACCGTTCCGGATCGCCGCGCCGCGCAGCACGAACCCGGCCAGCGCCGAGACGCATCCCGCCGCAGGCGCCGGAACTCCGACCAGCAGCAGCCCGACCATCAGCGCCGACGCGAGTGCGGCGGCAGTGACGTACAGCTCGGGCCGCATCAGGATCGACGGTTCGCCGGCGAGCACGTCGCGGATGATTCCACCGAGGCACGAGGTCAGCACCCCCAAGGCGAAAGCAGGCAGCGGCGCGACGCCATAAGCGAGCGCCTTGGCTGCGCCGAACGTCGCGTAGGCGGCGAGGCCGACGGCATCAAGCCACAGCAATGCCCCGCCGCTCCACAGCCGCGCGGGCATCAGCCAGACCGCCAGCGCCGCGCCCAGGCAGATCAGGATCGGCGTATTCTCGAACACCCAGAACACCGGTGCCCCGATCAGCAGATCGCGCGTCGTGCCGCCCCCGACCGCCGTCACGACGGCGAAGAAAATGAAGGTGACCAGCGTCTGGCGCTTGGCCGATGCCGCCACCGCCCCAGACAGCGCGAACACGGCCAGGCCGACGAGGTCCATCCATTCGAGCAGCGGAGCGATGTTGAACGGAGTGGTCATCTCGCTTTCTATCCTTCCTCCCGCTTGGGGGACGAAGGATAGATCAAATATGGATCGGCTTGCCGGTCACCGCCATCGCCGCCTCTTTCATAGCTTCGCTGTGCGTCGGATGGGCATGACAGGTGTAGGCGATGTCCTCGGAGGTCGCGCCGAACTCCATGGCCTGCGCGGCCTGGGCGATCATCGTTCCGGCGAGCGACGAGATGATGTGGACGCCGAGCACCCGGTCGCTGCGAGCATCGGCGATGATCTTGACGAAGCCGTCGGTGTCGCGATTGGTCTTGGCGCGGCTATTGGCGAGGAACGGGAACTTGCCGACCTTGATCTCGCCTTTCTCGCGTGCCTCTTCCTCGGTGAGGCCGACCGACGCGATCTCCGGATGCGTGTAGACGACCGCCGGGATCACCGCGTGATTGACGATTCCGGTCAGCCCGGCGATGTTCTCGGCCACCGCGATGCCTTCGTCCTCGGCCTTGTGCGCGAGCATCGGCCCGGGCGTCACGTCGCCGATCGCCCAGATTCCCGAAACCGAGGTTGCAAAACGCTGATCGACCTCGATCTGGCCGCGCTTGTTCGCCGCCAGGCCCGCCGCTTCGAGCGCGAGGCCGTCGGTGTTCGGCCGCCGCCCGACCGAGACGAGCACGCGATCCGCCTCGATGGTTTGCGCTGCGCCGCCGGCGGCGGGCTCGACCGTCAGGGTCACCCCTTTGGCGGAGACCTTCGCGCCGGTGACCTTGGTCGAGGTCAGGAATTCCAACCCCTGCTTGGCGAACAATTTGCGGGCCTCGCTGCGCACCTCGCCGTCCATGCCGGCCAGGATCTCGTCGAGATACTCGACGACGGTGACGTTGGCCCCGAGCCGGCGCCATACCGATCCGAGCTCGAGCCCGATCACGCCGCCGCCGATCACGACGAGATGCTTGGGCACCTGGGGAAAGGCGAGGGCGCCGGTCGAATCGACGATCCGGTCCTGGTCGATCGCGACGCCCGGCAGCGGGGTCACCGACGAGCCGGTCGCGATGACGATGTTCGCGGCGGTCACGGCCTTGCCGCCGATCTCCACTTGATTGCCCGCAGTGAAGCGCGCCTCGCCCTTCAGCCAGTCGATCTTGTTCTTCTTGAACAGAAAGGCGATGCCGCCGGTCAGCTCCTTGACCGCCTTCGACTTTTCGGCGTGCATCGCGTCGATATCGAGCTCGACCTTGCCGAGCTTGACGCCGAACTTGGCCAGCGCGCCTCCGCTCGCCTCGGCGTAAAGCTCCGACGCATGGAGCAGCGCTTTGGAGGGAATGCAGCCGACGTTGAGGCAGGTGCCGCCGAGCGTCTCGCGGCTTTCGGCGCAGGCGGTGCGCAGCCCGAGCTGCGCCGCGCGGATCGCCGCGACATAGCCGCCGGGACCGGAGCCGATCACCAGCACGTCATAATCGAAATCGGCCATCTGCCTCAGGTCTCCACTAGGAGGATGTTAGAGAATGATGTTCGGGCTGAGCTTGTCGAAACCCTCTCCTTGGTCTCGGCACCCGTCCGTAAAAGAAAAGGCCTTCGACCAGCTCAGGCCGAACGGTACAATTTAGAGGTCGATCAGCAACCGTGTCGGATCCTCGATCGCTTCCTTCATCCGCACCAGGAAAGTCACCGCCTCGCGGCCGTCGACCAGGCGGTGATCGTAGGAAAGCGCCAGATACATCATCGGTCGTGCAACGATCGCGCCGTCGCGGACCACCGCTCGCTCCTCGATGCGATGCATGCCGAGCACTGCCGATTGCGGCGGGTTGATGATCGGGGTCGACAGCAAGGATCCGAAAATGCCGCCGTTCGAGATCGTGAAAGTGCCGCCTTTCATGTCGTCCATCGTCAGCGTGCCGTCGCGGGCCCGCTTGCCGAAACCGGCGATCGTCTGCTCGATCTGCGCGAACGAGAGGCGTTCCGCGTTGCGGATGACGGGGACGACGAGCCCGTTCGGGCCCGAGACCGCGACCGATACGTCGACATAATCGTGATAGACGATCTCGTCGCCCTCGAGATAGGCGTTGACCGCCGGCACGTCGCGCGCGGCGAGGCACGCCGCCTTCACGAAGAAGCCCATGAAGCCGAGCTTGATGCCGTGCTTCTTCTCGAACAGATCCTTGTACTTCGCGCGCGCCCCGATCACGCCGGTCATATCGAGGTCGTTGAACGTCGTGAGCAAAGCGGCGGTGTTCTGCGCTTCCTTGAGCCGGGTCGCGATCGTCCGGCGAAGGCGCGTCATTCGCACCCGTTCCTCGCGGCGTTCGTCGCCTGAG
>JAQGLH010000076.1 GCA_028293005.1 Alphaproteobacteria bacterium | reverse complement strand
GGCGGCGGTGAAGCTGGAGGGCGGCGAGGCGATGGCCGAGACGATCGCCTTCCTCACGCAGCGGGGGATACCGGTGATCGGCCATGTCGGGCTCACCCCACAGGCCGTGAACGTGCTCGGGGGCTATGCCGCGCGCGGCCGCGACGAGGCCGAGGCGGCGAAGATCATCGCCGACGCCAAGGCAGTGGCCGATGCTGGCAGTTTCGCCATCGTCGTCGAGGGCGTGGTCGAGGAGATCGCAATCGAGGTGACGCGTGCGGTGCCCTGTCCGACCATCGGCATCGGCGCGTCGGCGCAATGCGACGGGCAGGTGCTGGTGACCGAGGATATGCTCGGGATGTTCGAGCGAACGCCACGCTTCGTGAAGCGATTCGACGATCTTGCCGGCCGGATCGGCGCTGCCGCCGCGGCTTATGCCGCCGAGGTCCGTGCGCGCAGCTTTCCGAGCGCCGAGCAGGTCTATGCGGCTAAGGGTGAAGCCTCTTCCGTTTGACGCAGAGCCCCGATAGAGGAGGAACGGGAGCGATCCGCCGCCCGCCAATCTTCCGTTCATCTTCAATCCTGTCTAGGCGTGAAGCTGCCCGGAATGGCGTGGTCGCCGATTGCCCCCGGATGGAGGAAAGTCTTGGCTCTTACGCCCAAGGACAATGAAGCATTCTACCGCGAGGTCGACGAAGAGCTTCGTCGCGACCAGGTCAACCGCGCGATGCGCCGCTATGGAGTGGTCGCCGGCATCCTCATCCTGTTGTTCCTCGCAGCGGTGGGCGGCTACCTTTGGTGGCAGCAGCAAAAGGAAGCGCAGGCCAGCGAGCAGGCCGAGAAGCTGAACGGCGTCTTCGAGGATATAGGTGCCGGCCGGACCAGTGGGATCGACGCCAGGCTCGATGCCGTCGCGGGCAAGGGCGGCGCCGGATATCGCGCCGCAGCCCTGCTCACCAAGGCCGATCTGGCCGTGCAGGCGGGCAATGACGCTGCGGCGATCGCGGGCTTCATGGCCGTCGCGCAGGACGAGGATTTCGCCCGGCCCTATCGCGATCTCGCATTGATCCGCCAGACGGCGCTCGAATTCGACACGCTCGCGCCGGCAGCGGTGATCGAGCGGCTCAAGCCGATGGCTGTGGCCGGCAATCCCTGGTTTGGAAGCGCCGGCGAGATGGTCGCGATCGCGCATCTCAAACAACAGAAGCCGGAGCTTGCCGGTCCGATTTTCGCCGCAATGGCGAAGGATGAAAGCGTGCCGCGTTCGATCCGTTCGCGCGCACGCGAGATGGCCGGCTCGCTGGGCATCGATGCGGTCGACGAGCGCACGGGCGCTTCGGCGCGCAAAGGGCAATGAAGGAAGTGAGCGAATGAAGCGATTGATCGTCTCTTTGACCGCGCTTGCGCTGTTGAGCGGCTGCGGAATCTTCCACGGCAAGGGCAAGCCCAAGACGCCTACGGTGGGCGAGCGTATCGCCGTGCTGAGCGCCGAAGCGAGCATCGAGGCCGATCCCGCGCTGGCCGACGTCGCGGTGACGATCCCGCCCGCGGTGACCAATAGCGAATGGCCGCAACCCGGCGGCAATGCCGCAAAGTCGATGACCCATGTCACGCTCGGTGCTGCGCTCGGCCGCGCCTGGAGCGTTGACGCGGGCCAGGGCAGCAACAGCCGCATCCGCCTCGCATCCCCGCCGGTGATCGGCGGCGGCAAGGTCTATGTCGTCGATGCGATGGCGAACTTGCGCGCGTTCGACGCCGCCAATGGGCGGCAAGTCTGGCACGCCCGTGTGGGCGATCCCAAGGACACGCGCGGCGGCATGAGCCTGTGGAGCGGCGAATATACCGGCAGCAGCGGCGTATTGTTCGGCGGCGGTGCCAGCTACGACAATGGTCGGATCTATGCGACCAACGGCATTGGCGACACCGCGGCGTTCGACGCCGCCACCGGCGCGCAGATCTGGCGGGTGCGCCCGGGCGGGCCGCTGCGCGGCTCGCCGACGGTTGCCAACGACAACGTCTATGTCGTCAGCCAGGACAATCAGCTTTTCGCGCTCGATCCCGCCAACGGCAAGACGCGGTGGCAGGGCTCGGGGTCGGTCGAGCTGGCCGGCGTGTTCGGCACCGCTGCGCCGGCCGCGGCACAGGGTACAGTCGTCGCCGGTTTCTCGTCCGGCGAACTCACCGCCTATCGCTACGAGAACGGCCGTGGCCTGTGGCAGGATGTGCTCGCGCGAACCAGCATCTCGACCGTGGTCGGAACGCTTTCTGACATCGACGCCAGTCCGGTGATCGACAGCGGACGCGTCTATGCGATCGGCCAGGGCGGCCGAATGGTCGCGCTCGAGCTCAACACCGGTCAGCGCATCTGGGAGATCAATGTCGCTGGCATCTCCACCCCCTGGGTTGCCGGCGAATGGATTTTCGTGGTGACCGATCAAGGGCAGCTGCTTGCGATCTCCCGGTCGAGCGGCAAGATGCGCTGGATCAGCCAGCTGCGCCGTTTCCACGACGAGAAGGACAAGAAGGGCCCGGTCTATTGGCGGGGACCAATCCTCGCGGGCGACCGCCTCATCCTGGTCAATTCGATCGGCGAGCTGGTCAACGTCTCGCCAGCCGACGGCAAAATCCTGTCGATCGCGGAAACCAAGGAGCATATCTCGCTGCCGCCGGTCGTCGCCGACAACACGCTTTACATCCTCAGCGACGATGGAAAGCTCTCGGCCTGGCGGTAAGGCAGCTTCGGCTGCCGCGGCCAAAAAATTCCGTCACCACCCAACCGGTTGACCCCTGAGCGGCAACGGGGCAGGGCGCCGCAATGGCGAAGCTTCCCACCGTCGCGATCGTCGGCCGGCCGAATGTCGGCAAGTCGACCCTGTTCAACCGGCTTGTCGGCAGAAGGACCGCGCTTGTCGACGACCGGCCCGGTGTCACGCGCGACCGCCGCGAAGGCGACGCGCACCTGCTCGGTCTCGATTTCCGCGTGATCGACACCGCCGGCTATGAAGATGAGGATCCTGACACGCTTCCCGGCCGGATGCGCGCGCAGACTACCGCCGCGGTCGCGGAAGCCGATGTCGCCTTGTTCCTGATCGATGCGCGCGCGGGCGTCACGCCGCTCGACGAGGAGATCGCGCGCTGGCTGAGGACCGGCAGCACGCCAGTGATCGTCGCCGCCAACAAGGCCGAGGGGAAGGCGGGCGACGCGGGCACCATGGAGGCCTATGCGCTGGGGTTCGGCGAGCCGATCGCGATCAGCGCCGAGCACGGCGAAGGCGTCGTCGATCTATTCGAGCAGCTCCTCCCGCATGTCGAACGGGAGCCCGAGCCCGATCAGGAAGCGGAAGAGCAGCCGCTCAGGCTGGCGATCGTCGGCCGGCCCAACGCGGGCACGTCGACGCTGATCAACCGGCTGCTCGAACAGGAACGGCTGATCACTGGCCCCGAGGCAGGGATCACGCGCGATTCGATCGAGATCGAATGGCGGTGGCAGGGAAGGCCGGTACGGCTGATCGACACAGCCGGGATGCGCAAGAAGGCGAGAGTCCAGGACAAGCTCGAGAAATTGTCGGTCGCGGATGCACGCCGCGCGGTTGATTTCGCCGAGGTCGTGGTGCTGCTCCTCGATGCGACGCTTGGCCTCGAAGCGCAGGATCTGCGGATCGCCGATCAGGTGCTGCAGGAAGGGCGCGCCTTGCTGATCGCGATCAACAAATGGGATGTTGCGGAGGATCAGTCCCCGCTCTTCCAGGGAATTCGCGCGGCGCTCGCCGAAGGGCTTTCGCAGGCGCCGGGCGTGATGCTGCTCGCGGTATCGGGAAAGACCGGCAAGGGACTCGACCAGTTGCTCGCGGCTGCTTTCGAAGTGCGCGACATTTGGCAGAAGCGCGTCGGCACGGGCGAGCTCAACCGCTGGTTCGCCGATGCCATCGAGCGCAATCCGCCGCCGGCACCGCACGGCAAGAGGATCAAGCTGCGCTACATCACCCAGGTCAACACGCGTCCGCCGAGCTTCGTCATCTTCGGGACCCGCGTCGACCAGCTTCCTGACAGCTACAAACGCTATCTGACCAACGACATGCGCAAGGTACTTGGATTCGGCGCGGTGCCGGTGCGCCTGCATATGCGCGCCCCCAGCAACCCATTTAACGCATGAGCGCCGCGGAACTGCGCGTCGATGCGCGCGGGCTGCTCTGCCCTTGGCCGGTGCTTCGCCTCTGCCGCGCCGCGCGCGAGATGGTCTCGCCCGGCCGGATCCGTATTCTCGCCGATGATCCGGCGGCGGGACGCGAGATCGCCCAGCTGTGCGTCGAGCGCGCCTGGAAATTCGTGCCCGATCAATCCGAAAGCGACGTGTTCATCGTAGTGATCGGCTGAGGCCGTCAACCGCCTGTTTACTTAACCCGCCTAGAGCGAGGGGCGGACGAGTGGACCAATAATCTCAAGAAGGAGCGATGATTTGTCGGAAATCAACGCTATCGTGGACTGGACTGTGTTTTCGCGCGCGCGGGCCGAGCTTGGCCCAGGTTTCGTTCGGATTCTCGGCTATTTCCGGGAAGACGGCGAGAAGTCGGTGGCAAAGATCGAGGCTGCGATGCAGCGCGGCGACACGACCGGCCTCGTCATTCCCGCGCACACGCTCAAATCGGAAGCCCGTCAGTTCGGCGCCGAGCCGCTCGGCCAACTCGCCGAGGACATCGAATTCGCGGCGCGGCGCGCGATCGAGCAGCGCACTTTCCCGGATGAGCTGATCCCCGCGGTCGCCAAGCTTCGCCCGCTCTATCGCGAGACGCTCGAACTGTTCGACAAGGAGAGCAATCCGCTGGTCGAGCGTCGCGCCGCCTTCGGCAAAGCCGGCGTCAACAACCAGAATTTCGGCCGCATCTAACCGGTTCACGCCGGCGCGGCTGCCGGTTTGCGCATCGGTTGCGGCCGTCCGCGCGCCAAGCTCCGCCACAGCCATTCGAACGGGCCGTAGCGATAGCGCTCGAGCCAAGGCTTGCTCCACAGCAGCATCAGCGCCCACGTCGGCAGCACCACCAGCCATAGCTCGGCGCGGCTCAATCTGCCGAACAGCCCCAGGCCGTAGCCGTAGAACAGGCTGGTCATCAGAATGCTGGTGCCGAGATAATTGGTGAACGCTGTGCGGCCGGCAGCAGCGATTCGGTCGGTGAGCATTCCGCCGCCGCGCGTGGCGAGGATGATCAGGGCAGCGGTCGCGAAGATCATGATCGGCCGCAGCAAGGTCGCTGCGGCGAGATGCAGCGCGATGATCGCCTGGCTGCTGAATTGCTCGTGGATCAGCGCGGCAGCGAGCAGGGAGGTGGTCGGAATGCCGAACCCGACGCCCGCGAGCGCCACTCGCCAGTAGCGGCGGTTGCTCCAGCTTCCGGTCAGGAAGCCCGTCTTCAGCGCCGCCATCCCCAACAGCATGTATGCGAGCGTCTCGGCCCCAGCGAGCAGCAGCGCCACCAGCGGTCCATTCAGACCATCGGTGAATTGGTAATTGAGGATTCCGCGATACGCACCGCGATAGAGCGCAAGCGCCTCCACGATCCGTCCTGCGCCGGCCGGTTCGGGCGCGGCCTGACGGGCGGGCGATTGGGGATCGGCGAACAGATCGAAGCCGGGAATCGCAAGCATCGCGAACAGCAGGAATTGCAGCAGGACGAGCGCGACGCTGAGGTGCACGAGCGTGCGTGGCGAAGAGGCATGCAGGAACCAGGCGACGATGCCGATCTGCGCATAGAGCGTGAGAATGTCGCCGTGCCAGATGAAATAATAATGGACGAGGCCAAACAGGAGCAGCCAGGCCATCCGGCGAAAATGGACCTTTTCCGACGGTTCGCCTCCGGCCTCCGCCCGCTCGATCACCAGCAGCATGCTTGCACCGAACAGCAATGAGAAGAGGCCGCGCATCTTGCCGTCGATCAGGATGAAGCTTGCGGTCCACGAGACGAGATCGGCGCCGCTTTCGAGACCGAAAGCGCGCGGGTTGAGGTAGGCATCGACCGGCAGTCCAAAGGCGACGATGTTGATCGCGAGGATGCCCATCACCGCCACGCCGCGCAGGATGTCCAGGGTCACGATGCGTTCGGCCAGGCTGCCGCCCTCGCCGTTACCGTTGCTCATGCGGGCTGCCATTTGATGCCTGATGCGGCGCCGATGCGGGAAACGGACATCCCGATGCTCTACGCGGGCGTGGAGTGCAGACCAAGCCCGCCGCAGCGAGCCCGAGCTTCAGGCAAGTGCCGCGTCCGGCCCCATGAGGGTTGGGAAAAAGCTCTCGTGCGCGCGGCGCAGATCCGACAGCGCGACGTGAAAGCCGCGGTCGTCACCCGCGACCTGGCCGGAGATCTGGTTTCCCCCGGTCAGGCCGAGCCGGACAACCTCGAGGCCCGCCTGCCGAGCGCGCTCGATCGCACGCTCGTCGCTCCTCGCGACCGTCACGACATAACGGCCCTGGTCCTCGCCGAACAAGCGCGCGGCGAGCGGCGCACCGGCGTCGACCGACAGATGCGCGCCGATATCGCCGGCCAGCGCCATTTCGGCGATCGCGACCAGTGCGCCGCCGTCGGCGCAATCGTGGACGGCGGTGACCAGCCCATCGGCGATAACCGAGCGCACGATCTCACCGGCGCGGCGCTCGATGTCGAGATCGACCGGGGGAGGAGGGCCTTGCTCGCGACCGGCGATCTCGCGCAGCCAGAGCGACTGGCCGAGATGGCTTCCCCACCCGCCGCCGATCATCCAGATCGCCTCGTCTTCGTCCTTCAACGCAATCGTTGCCGACTTGCGCCAATCGGCGAGCAGGCCGACGCCGCCGATCGCCGGCGTCGGCAGGATCGCCGAGCCCGAGCCGTCGTCGTTCTTGGTTTCATTGTAGAGGGAGACATTGCCCGACACGATCGGGAAGTCGAGCGCACGGCACGCCTCGGCCATGCCCTCGATGCAGCCGACGAACTGGCCCATGATCTCGGGACGCTGCGGATTGCCGAAGTTCATGCAGTCGGTCGTCGCCAGCGGCGTGGCGCCGACGGCGGAGAGATTGCGATAGCATTCTGCGATCGCCTGCTTGCCGCCCTCGACCGGATCGGCGAAGCAGTAACGCGGCGTGACATCGGTCGAGATCGCAAGGCCCTTGTCGGTGCCGTGCACCCGCACCACCGCCGCATCGCCGCCGGGGCGCTGGACCGTGTCGGCGCCGACCATATGGTCGTACTGCTCCCAGATCCAACGGCGGCTCGCGAGGTCGGGTGAGCCCATCAGCTTGACGAGGTCGGCCGCGGCGTCGGGCGTGTCGGAAACATCGGCCAATGGCGCCGGCTTGGGCGTCGCCACCCAGGGACGATCGTAGACCGGCGCTTCGTCGGCGAGCGGCGCGAGCGGAATGTCGGCAGCGACCTCGCCATTCCACCTGAGCACCATATGGCCGGTATCGGTGACTCGGCCGATCACCGCGAAATCGAGCTCCCATTTGCGGAAGATCGCCTCCGCCTCGTCCTCGCGCCCGGGCTTGAGCACCATCAGCATCCGCTCCTGGCTCTCGGAGAGCATCATCTCGTAAGGAGTCATGCCTTGCTCGCGGCAGGGGACGGCATTCATGTCGAGTTCGATGCCGACCCCACCCTTCGATGCCATCTCGACGCTCGATGAGGTCAGTCCGGCGGCGCCCATGTCCTGGATGGCGACGATTGCGTCCGACGACATCAGCTCGAGGCAGGCTTCGATCAGCAGCTTTTCGGTGAACGGGTCGCCGACCTGAACGGTCGGGCGTTTTTCCTCGCTGTCCTCGGTGAAATCGGCCGACGCCATCGTCGCGCCGTGGATGCCGTCGCGTCCCGTCTTAGAGCCGACATAGACGATCGGATTGCCGATGCCCGAGGCCGCCGAATAGAAGATCTTGTCGGTGTCGGCGACGCCGACCGTCATCGCGTTGACGAGGATGTTGCCGTCGTAGGCGCGATGGAAATTGACCTCGCCGCCGACGGTGGGAACCCCGACGCAATTGCCATAGCCGCCGATGCCGTGGACGACGCCCGAAATCAGGTGGCGCATCTTGGGATGATCCGGACGGCCGAAGCGGAGGGCATTGAGGTTGGCGACCGGCCTCGCGCCCATCGTGAAGACGTCGCGCAAGATGCCGCCGACCCCGGTCGCCGCGCCCTGGTACGGCTCGATGTAAGAGGGATGGTTGTGGCTCTCCATCTTGAAGATCGCGGCCTGGCCGTCGCCGATGTCGATTACGCCGGCATTCTCGCCGGGCCCCTGGATGACTTGCGGTCCGGTGGTCGGCAGCTTCCGCAAATGAAGCCGCGAGCTTTTGTACGAGCAATGCTCAGACCACATCACCGAAAAGATGCCGAGCTCGGTGCGGTTCGGCGCCCGGCCGAGTGCGTGCAGCACGCGCTCATATTCCTCGGGCGAGAAACCATGTTCGGCGACGACTTGGGGAGTGATCGGAGATTCGCTCATCGCGCGCCTCTAGACGCCAAAACCGGGCCTGTCCAAACCCGCATTGCCCTGCGCGACTGCCGCGGCCCTTGCGCGATTCTCGCGCCCGACTGATAATCAGAAGCCCTGGAGCAAGAGAGGAGCGCTGCGATGAGCGTCAGCCCGATTCCGAGCGGCTATCATAGCGTCACCCCCTACCTGATCGTCGACGATGCGGCAGCCGCGATCGCCTTTTATCGCGAGGCATTCGGCGCGACCGAGGTGCTGCGGCTGCCGATGGGCGACAGGATCGGTCATGCCGAAGTGAAGATCGGCGATTCGCAGGTGATGCTGTCCGACGAATGGCCGCATATGGGCATGCTCGGCCCGGTCAAGCGCGGCGGCACGAGCGTCAGCCTCAGCCTCTATGTCACCGATGTAGACCTGGCCTTCGCGCGGGCGCTCGCTGCCGGCGCGCGCGAGGAGCGCCCCGTACAGAACCAGTTCTACGGCGACCGGATCGGAACGCTGGTCGATCCGTTCGGCCATCGCTGGTCGCTGGCCACCCATATCGAGGATGTCGCGCCGGAGGAGATCCAGCGGCGGATGGAGGCGATGGCCGCTGGGATGGGGGCGGAGACGACGGCCTGAATGCCGACGGGACTGCGTGAGGCCCGCACCATGAAAGGCATGAAAAGGCCGGCCGAATGATCGGCCGGCCTGGTTGAAGTCGAAAGGATAGCGGTGGTTAGGCCTTGCAGCTCTGGCTGCCCTTGCCAGGCGCGGTGAGGTTGATTTCGGTGCCGCTGCTGCTCACCGAATAGCCGTCGGCGACATAGGGCTGGCCCTGTGCCGGCGCGGTCAGCACGACTGGCTCGCCGCTCTTGCTGGTCCGGTAATTGGCTGTCTGGTTGCTCATGAAGTCGATGTAGACGAGGCTGTTGTCCTTGCAACGATAGGTCCGGCTTGCCGCGATCGACGGCGGCAGCTCGACCGGCGCAGCGGCAGCGAGATCTTTCGCCTGCGTGTCCGGCGGACCCGCATTGATGACCTCGGGCTCTTGGTTGCAAGCCGCAAGTGGGAGGAATGCCGCTACTGAGGCGGCGGCGAACACGCGAAGAATTTTCTGCATATGCGCGCCCTTCCCCGAGTGTGGCCGTGCTCGTCAAGAGAAAGTTTACAATTGCGCGAAAAGCCGGAGTTCGACAAGCGCCTTCCTATTCGTTACTTTTAGCGTCGCAAGGGGCGGGGAGATTTCGCACGTCATGCAGCGCGTTCGCATCGGCTTGACGGGATTGGCGTTCGTTTTCGTCCTCGTGCTTTTGGGCGCGGTGTTCAGAAGTGCGAGCGACGAACAGCCGATCACGGCCAACAGTATCGAGCAGCAAGGCAGCATCGGCAATCCGCGTAACGGCGAGGAGGCCGAGCCGACCGAGCCGCTCGCCGAGCTTGGCGTCGCGCCTGGCAATGCCGATTCCAACAGCAGCACTGACGCGGTCGGACAGCGCGGACGCTAAGTCCCGGTTGGAGTCGCCAAGGTTCAGGCGGCGTGAAAACGCGGCCTTTCCGCACCGTTAATTCCCCCAGACTTATCCACAGCCACCTCCATCAGGAACATCGATCGAACAACGGCGAGAACAAACCAGGAAAATATGCCCTATACCCATTGAATGGCATGAAATCCCGATCTACGGCATGAAATCCCCTTCCATCCCGTAGTTTATCCTGTTATCCACCGGACCGTAAAGTTTGGGGCACTTCCTGTTGGCCGACACGTGACGCGCGAGTGCGAGAGCATTCGCCGCGAACAGGAGGGCTTTTGTCCGGGGAATCGGTCTTGGATTTGGATCATCTCTTCAACGGTAGCGCACTGACCGCGGTGGACGCCAAAGGGCGTCTTTCCGTGCCTGCGTTCATCCGTGGAGTGATCGAGCGCCGTTCCGACGCGAAGGCGGTGGTGCTCGGCACGCACGAGGTCGATCCCTGCCTGACCGCTTACGACCGGGGCTATGCCCGCATCCTCTATGCCGAGAACGAGCGCCGCCGCCTGAAGGAAGAAGAGGCCGGGGCAGTTCCCGAGGCGCATTACGCCCGCGCCCGCCGCACGTTCGGCCTGACCGAAGACGTTCCCTACGACAGCAGTGGCCGCATCATCCTGCCCCCGATGATTCGCCGCAAAGGCCAGATCGAGGATCTGGCGCTGTTTGTCGGCGCCGGCGGTACGTTCGAGATCTGGAACCCGCTGATCGCGCTCAAGAGCGGCGATCAGAATCTGCGCGAGCTCGCCGCCTACCGGCTCGAAGAGCGGGGGATCAGCGCATGAGCCCGGCGCTCGAAACCGCCGCAAGCGGCGTGGAATCCCGGCCGCATGTGCCGGTGCTGCTCGACGAAGTCATCGCCGCTTTGGCGATCGAGCGCGACGAGGTGCACGTCGACGGCACGTTCGGCGCCGGCGGCTACACCAGGGCGATGCTCGGACGCGGCGCCCAAGTCTTTGCTTTTGACCGAGATCCCGATGCCATCCGTGAGGGCCAGTCCCTCATGGATGAGAGCGGGACGCGCCTGACGCTAGTGCCGGAGCGTTTTTCCCGGATGCGTCAGGCGCTGTTGCGTCTTGGTGTCGAGGCCGTCGACGGCGTCACGCTCGATATCGGCGTCTCGTCGATGCAGCTCGACCAGCCCGAGCGCGGCTTTTCCTTTCAGGCAGACGGGCCGCTCGACATGCGGATGGAGAGGGCGGGGCAAAGCGCCGCCGACTTCGTCAACAATGCCGATGAAGCCGAGATCGCCGACATTCTCTATCATTATGGCGAGGAGCCGAAATCGAGGCGAATCGCGCGTGCGATCGTCGCCGCTCGGCCGATCGAGCGCACCAGGCAATTGGCGGAGATCGTCCGCAAGGCCGTCGGCCACAAGCCGGGTGCCAAGAAGGATCCGGCGACCCGCACATTCCAGGCGATCCGCATCCATCTCAATGAGGAACTGCAGGAACTCGAAGGCGGCCTTTCCGCGGCCGAGGACGTGCTCAAGCCCGGCGGGCGCCTCGCGGTCGTCACCTTCCACAGCCTCGAGGACCGGGTGGTCAAACGCTTCCTGCGCGAGCGCAGCGGCGCCGTTCCGGCCGGATCTCGGCACCGGCCCGCGCAAACTGAAGCGCTCCCGGCGCCGACCTTCGAAGCCGTCGGCAAGCCCGTTCGCGCCGGCGAGGCGGAAATTCGCGCCAATCCCCGCGCACGTTCCGCGACGTTGCGCGTCGCCCACCGAACCGCGGCATCCGCCTGGTCCCCGCCACAACACGGCGAGCCTGCACAAGGCCAGCCAAAACAAGGAAAGCATTCATGATGGCTCCGGGTTTCAAGCCCGTCGGGTGGGTTGCCGCTGTCGGCGGCGCCGCCCTTGGCTGTTACATGCTGTCGCTCAACGTCGCTTCGGAACGGGCCGAGCTCGCACGGGTCGAGCGTCAGATCATCGCCACCAAATCCGACATTCGCTCGCTTCAGACCGAATTGGGGACGCGCGGGCGGATGGCGCAGCTCGAGCAGTGGAATGCCGAGGTCCTCGCGCTTTCGGCGCCGGCGTCGGGCCAATTCCTCGACAATGAGATGAAGCTCGCGCGCTTCGACCAGCGCGGCCCGACGCTCGAAGAACGTGCCACAGTCCGCATGGCCGCCGTCGAGGTCAAGTCGAGCGAGCCCAAGAAGATCGAGGCGCCGGTTATTCGCGCCGTCGCCGGGATCGATTCCTCGCTTTCGGATCGGCCGATGGTTCGTCGCGCGAGCCTGATGGTCGGCCCGCCCAAACCGCTGCAGGCCAAGCCGCTGCAGGCCAAGCCGCTGCAACCTGGGCCGTTGCAGTCCAAAGTGCTCGATTCCGCGAGACCGCTTCGCGATAAAAAGCCGGTCGAGGTGGCCGAGGCCCCACGCGCGGCCAAGCCCGCAAACGCGTCCAAGTCAATGAGCCGCCTCGGCGACAAGCTCGCCAGGGAAATCAGTGCCGCCGCAAGAGTCGAAGCCGGCACGGGCGGGCAATGACCGCAATCGCGGTGAAACCGGGGCGGGCGCTCGTCCCCGCCGAACGGCACCAATCTCTGGCTTTGACCTACCACCGGCTGATGCTGGTGATGCTGGTGTTTGCGGGCGTCACCTTCCTGATCGTCAGCCGGCTCGTCCTGCTGCAGCTGTTGAGCGACCGCACAGACGGCGAGGCGATCAGCAATCCGCTGATCCCGCCGCGCGCCGACATCGTCGACCGCAACGGAGTGGCGCTCGCCCGAACGATCGAGGCGTGGTCGATCGCCATCCACCCCAAGCGCCTGCTCGGCAATCCGCGGGAGCTCGCCTTGAAGCTCGCGGAGCTGATGCCAGAGCGAAGCGCAGCGCAATATGAGCAGCTCCTCGGTTCGGGGAAAAGCTTCATCTATCTCAGCCGCCGTGCCGCACCGGAGCTGGTCACGGCGGCCAATGCGCTGGGCGAGCCGGCCATCGTTTTCCAGCGCGAGCCCGAGCGGCTCTACCCCAACCTCGGCCTCGCGGCGCATGTCCTCGGCTTCACCGATGTCGACGGCAATGGCGATGCCGGGATCGAGCGTGCGTTCAACGATCGCCTCGCAAGTCCCGCATCGCGCGGGCAGCCGCTCGAGCTGTCGCTCGACGCACGCGTCCAGCAGGCGCTCGAGGCGGAGCTTGGCACTGCGATGGCGAAGTTCAGCGCAATCGGCGCTGCGGGTATCGTGATGGACATCAAGACCGGCGAGGTGCTCGCGCTGACGTCGCTGCCCGAGCTCAATCCGAATGTGCCCGGCCACGGCTCGATGGAAGCGCGGTTCAATCGCGCGACTTTGGGAGTTTACGAACTCGGCTCGACGTTCAAGCCGTTCACGGTGGCGATGGCGATGGACAGCGGCATCATCACCAGCTTCGGCCAGACCTATGATTGTCCGGCCGGGCTCAAGGCCGGCGGCTTCACGATCACCGACACGCATCCGTTCGGACGCCGCGCCAGCGTCGCCGAGATCATGAAGGAATCGTCGAACATCGGCACCGCCCAGATCGCCGCGCAGGTCGGCGCCCAGCGGCAGAAGGAATTCCTCCGCAAGATGGGCTTTCTCGACAGAGTCGCGATCGAGCTCAAGGAGCGTGGCCGGACGCTGACGCCCGGCGCCAATTGGGGCAGCGTCGCGACGATGACGGTGGGCTACGGCCACGGCATTGCGGTCACCCCGCTCCATCTCGCCAGCGGCTATGCGGCTTTGTTCAACGGCGGCGTGTGGCGCCCGGCGACCCTGCTCAAGGCGGGTATCCGCCACCCCATGCCGGAGGGCAAGCGTGTGTTCAGCGAGCAGACGTCCTACAAGATGCGCGCGCTGCTGCGCCTCGTCGTCACCCAGGGCACCGGCAAGCAGGCCGACGCGCCCGGCTATCGTGTCGGCGGCAAGACCGGCACCGCCGAAAAGATCGTCGGCGGCCGTTATACCGGCGGTGCGGTTGTTACCACCTTCGCGGGCGTTTTCCCGATGGACGAGCCACGCTATGTGGTGGTTGCAATGCTCGACGAACCCAAAGCGATCGCAGAGACTTATGGCTTCCATACCGCCGGGTGGAACGTCGCGCCCGTGGTCTCGAAAGTCGTCAGCCGGATCGCGCCGATGCTCGGAATCATGCCGGATAGCCACCGCGACGCCAACCTTTCCGAGGTGCTGCCTTTCGTCCGCCACGAGGCACAATAAACCATGCGCTTGGCTGATCTTGCGGGAATCGATTCCGATTCTCAGGTCACCGGCTTTGCCATCGACCACCGCAAGGTCGCTCCAGGCACGATTTTCGGCGCCTTCAAGGGTGCGCGCTTCAACGGCGAGGATTTCATCCCCGATGCTGTGGCGTCGGGCGCAGTCGCGGTCGTCGCCGCTCCTGAGGTCCGGGTCGAGGGGACGGTGCATATCGCCGCCGAGGAGCCGCGCCGCACCTTCGCGCAGCTTGCGGCGCGCTTCTTCAAGCCCTTTCCCGCGACCGTGGTCGCGGTCACCGGCACCAACGGCAAGACCTCGAACGTCGAGCTGACCCGCCAGCTGTGGCGCATGGCCGGTCACCATGCCGCGTCGATCGGCACCCTGGGGGTCACCACCGCCGACGACCAAGCAAGCACCGGGCTTACGACGCCGGATATCGTCACCTTTCTGTCGAACATGGGCGGCCTGGCGCGCGAAGGCGTGACGCATGCGGCGTTCGAGGCCTCGAGCCACGGCCTTGCTCAGTATCGCACCGAGGGGCTTCGGGTCCAGGCTGCGGCCTTCACCAATTTCAGCCGCGATCATCTCGACTATCACGGCACGATGGACGCTTATTTCGAAGCCAAGATGCGCCTGTTCAGCGAGGTCGTCGCGCCCGATGGCGCTGCCGTGATCTGGATGGACGATCCCAGATCGGAGGAGGTGCTGCGGCGCTGTGCGGCGCGCGGCCTGCGGCTGCTGACGGTCGGGCCGAGCGGCGAGACGCTGAAGCTGGTCGACCGCAGCCCGAGCCAGCTCGGCCAGCGGCTGACGATTAGCCTCGACGGGATCGCGCGCAGCGTGACGATCCCGCTGATCGGCGCTTATCAGGCGGCCAATGCGCTGACCGCCGCCGCGCTGGTGATCGCGACCGGCGGAGATCCCGACCGGACCTTGTCCGATCTCGCGCGCCTGCAGCCGGTCCGCGGCCGGCTCGAACGAGCGGTGATCACCCGTGCCGGAGCGCCGCTCTACGTCGATTATGCGCACACCCCAGATGCGCTCCAGTCGGCGATCGAGGCGCTCAAGCCGCATGCCAGGGGCCGCCTGATCATCGTGTTCGGCGCCGGCGGGGACCGCGACACGGGCAAGCGCCCCGAGATGGGGGAGATCGCCGCGCGAATGGCGGATCTCGCGATCGTCACCGACGACAATCCGCGCAGCGAGGATCCGGCCGCGATCCGCCGCGATGTCATCGCAGGAGCGCCGCAGGCGCGCGAGGTCCCCGGCCGCCGCGAGGCAATCGCCGCCGCAATCGCCGAGGCGACCGCGGATGATATCATCCTCGTCGCGGGCAAGGGCCATGAGCAGGGCCAGATCATCGGCGATCGAATCCTGCCGTTCGACGACGTCAGCGTGGCGAGGGAGTGCGCCGCGTGAAGCCGCTTTGGACAGCACAGGAGCTTGCCGACGCCACCGGAGGGCGCGTCGAGGGCGAGTTCGAGGCCAAGGGCGTGGCGTTCGATTCACGCGAGATCGAGCCCGGCGACCTGTTCGTCGCCATGAAAGGCGAGAGCACCGACGGCCACCGCTTCGTCGAGGGCGCTTATGCGGCCGGCGCCGCGGGCGCGATCGTCAGCCGGCCGGTGGCTGGACCGCACGTCCTGGTCGCGGACCCCAATGCGGCGCTAGACGCCATCGGCCGCGCCTCGCGTGCCCGCAGCGCCGCGAACATCTTCGGCGTGACCGGATCGGTGGGCAAGACCGGCACCAAGGAAGCGCTCTATTCGGCGCTCGATCGTGCGGCGCCGGCGAGCGCGCACCGTTCGCTCAAGAGCTACAACAATCACACCGGCGTGCCGCTTTCGCTCGCGCGAATGCCGCGCGAGGCGCGCAACGGCATCTTCGAGATGGGGATGAACCACGCCGGCGAGCTTGCGGCGCTGACCCGGCTGGTTCGGCCGCATGTTGCGATCGTCACCGCGATCGCGCCCGCACATCGCCAGTTTTTCGCCAGCGACGAGGCGATCGCCGACGCCAAAGGTGAGATTTTCGAGGGCCTCGAAGGCGGAACCGCGATCATCCCGCACGACAGCCCGCACCGCGACAGGCTGGTGGCCGCCGCGCGCCCGCATGCGGCGAGGATCTGGACGTTCGGTCTCGGCGAAGGCGCCGACATACGCGCCCGCGACAACGTGTCGGCGGCAGGCCGAGGCACGCTCGTCTCGGCGGCCTTGCCGGACGCCGAGCTGACCTTCACCATCTCCCAGCTTGGCGACCATTGGGTGTCGAACGCGCTGGCGGTGCTCGGCGCAGTCCATGCTGTCGGGGGCGATCTCGCCGCAGCGGGGCTCGCGCTCGCCGACATGGCCGGCCTGAAGGGCCGCGGCGAGCGTCACCGGATCATAGTCGACGGCGGCGAGGCGCTGCTGATCGATGAAAGCTACAATGCCAACCCCGCATCGATGGCGGCGACCTTGAAGACGCTCGAGCGCGAGAAGGGGGCCGAGCGGCGGTTCGCGGTGCTCGGCGCGATGCGCGAGCTTGGCGAGGAATCGGCCGACTTCCATGCTGCGCTCGCCGCGCCGATCGAAGCGGCTCATGTCGATTATGCATTGCTGGTCGGCGAGGAAATGGAGGCGCTTGCAAAAGCACTTGGCCAAAAGATTAAAATGACGCATGTGCCCGATGCGGCCTCGGCCATCGATGCATTGCGCGGTCGTATCGCGCCAGGCGACGCGATACTCGTTAAAGGATCGAATTCGGTGGGACTTGCCGCCGTCGTCGAAGCGCTGGCAGGCGGGAAAAGCTGATGTTTCTGTGGATTGCCGAACAGCTTGGTTTTCCCGGGGTTCTGAACCTCTTCCGCTACATCACCTTCCGCGCGGGCGCGGCCACCGCGACCGCCTTGTTCCTTGGCCTGCTGATCGGTCCCAAGTTCATCGGCTGGCTGCGCGTGCGCCAGGGCAAGGGCCAGCCGATCCGCGAGGACGGGCCGCAGACGCATCTCGCCAAGCGCGGCACGCCGACGATGGGCGGGCTGATGATCGTGATCTCGCTGACGATCTCGCTGGTGCTGTGGATGGACTTGTCGAGCCGCTACGTCTGGGCATGCCTGGCGGTGACGCTGGGTTTCGGTGTCAT